>JAPYNK010000196.1 GCA_028285825.1 Arenicellales bacterium
GGGTGGCGATACAGCCATCATACTCTATACTTCGGGAACAACCGGAAAACCGAAGGGGGTAGTGCTGACGCATGACAATGTCCTCATCACTTCATTGAACAGTGCCAGGGAAGACAAGTTGAGTGAAAAGGAAGACATGCTGTCTTACCTGCCATTGGCCTGGGTCGGAGACCATATTTTTTCTTACGGTCAGGCCTATGTCACGGGCATGTGTTCGAACTGCCCGGAAAGTCAGGCAACGGTCCATTGGGACATACGGGAGATTGGTCCCACCTATTATTTCGCTCCGCCAAGAGTATTCGAACAGTTGCTGACCAATGTGATGATTCGCATGGAAGATGCCAGTCGTTTCAAGCAGCGCCTGTTTCATTATTTCATGAAGGTTGCAAAGCGTTGCGGCACCGATATCCTGGACGGCAATCCTGTATCGCTTGTGGAGCGCATCGCCTACAAATTGGGCGACATGCTGATCTACGCACCACTCAAGAACACGATGGGCTTCAGCCGCATTCGTGTCGCCTACACGGCCGGTGAAGCCATCGGTCCCGAGATTTTCGATTTTTTTCGCTCACTCGGTGTCAATATCAAGCAGCTGTACGGACAAACCGAGGCAGCCGTTTTCATTACTGCCCAACCCGATGGCGAAGTATATGCGGATACCGTTGGCAAACCCTCTCCAGAGGTTGAAGTAAGGATCATGGATGACGGTGAAGTCATCTACAGGAGCCCTGGCGTGTTTCAGTGCTACTACAAGAATGATGAGGCAACCCGGGAAGCCAAGAACGAGGAGGGCTGGGTGATGACCGGTGATGCCGGTTACTTTGACGATAAGGGGCACCTCAAGATCATTGATCGGGCAAAGGATGTCGGCAAGCTGAAGAACGGGGCATTGTTCGCGCCCAAGTATATCGAGAACAAGCTGAAGTTTTTTCCTGAAATCAAGGAAGCAGTTGCTTTAGGGCGGGACATGGATTATGTATCGGTGATTGTCAATATCGACCTTGATGCCGTCGGCAACTGGGCAGAACGCAACAATATTCCCTATTCCAGCTATCAGGAATTGGCAGCGCATTCCCGGATCTACGAAATGATCAAGGCCAACATAGAACAGGTAAACCGGGACTTGAGCGAGGATCCGGTTTTGTCGGATTGCCAGATTCACCGCTTTCTGATTCTGCACAAGGAACTCGATGCCGACGATGGTGAGCTGACCCGAACCCGAAAAGTCAGGCGCAGGACCATTGCCGAAAAATATGAAACGCTGATCGATGCCTTTTATTCTGGCGCTACCCAGTGTCAGATTTCAACAGAAGTCACTTTTGAAGATGGCAAGAAAGGCACGATTGACGGCGATATTCGGATTGAAGTCACCGAAACCTATCAGCCCCTGAAAGCGGCAAGCTAGCGGACGATGGACAGGTAAAATGCAAGATACGGTTAGGGAAGACGAAATTCTGCTCGAAGTTCGAAATGTTTCATTGTCTTTTGGGGGCGTCAAGGCGCTTGAAGATATCAGCTTCGACATTCGCAAGGGAGAGGTTCGTGCCATTATTGGTCCGAATGGTGCGGGCAAAAGCTCCATGCTCAACGTGATCAATGGTTTCTATCATCCGCAAGAGGGGGAAATCTGGTTTGACGGCAAACTGAGACATCGCATGAAACCTCATCAAGTTGCAAAACTTGGTATTGCGCGAACCTTCCAGAACATTGCCCTGTTCAAGGGAATGAGTACTCTGGATAATCTGATGACTGGCCGATATACCAGGATGCATGCCAATCTGTTTGCGCAGATGGCCTGGGTAGGACCTGCTCAACGAGAGGAAATTGAACACCGGCAAAAAGTTGAAGAGATCATTGACTTTCTGAAAATCCAGTCAATACGCAAGACCCCGGTTGGGAAACTTCCTTATGGCATGCAAAAGCGCGTTGAGCTGGGTCGAGCACTGGCCGCGGAATCCAAACTGCTTTTGCTGGACGAACCCATGGCCGGAATGAATCTCGAGGAAAAGGAAGACATGTGTCGTTTTGTTCTGGATGTGAACGAGCAGTTTGGGACTACTATTGCCCTGATTGAGCACGATATGGGCGTGGTCATGGACATTTCGAATCGGGTGGTGGTACTGGACTATGGCAAAAAACTCGCTGATGGTTCTCCCGACGAGGTGAGAAGCAATGAGGAGGTGATTGATGCCTATCTTGGGGTTAGCCATGACTAGTCAAGTGGATTTGCAGGGAGGCATCGGCATGATGGCTGCTGTTTTGGAAGACGTCCATGACTCCTGATTTTCTCAACACGATAGAAGTCATCCTGAACGGCCTAATGGCCGGCGTGATGTACTCGTTGGTGGCATTGGGCTTTGTACTGATATTCAAGGCATCGGGCATTTTCAACTATGCACAGGGTGTTATGGCACTGTTTGCTGCCTTAACACTGGTTGGTTTTCAAACCGGACAAATACCCTTTGCACATCTTGTCAACGAAATATTCGGAACCCAGATTCATCATTGGGGTCCCGGTATGAATAACCTGATCGCCATATTGCTGACTATACTGGTGATGGTTCTGTTCGCGTGGCTGGTCGAGAAACTGGTATTGAAGCATTTAGTCAATCAGGAGCCGATCATCCTGTTCATGGCGACCATAGGTCTTGCATTCTTCATGGAAGGGGTTGGCGACCTGATGTGGGGTGCCGATCTCAAGACGCTAGATGTCGGGATTCCCTCTGGTGGTTCATTCTGGTGGGAAGATGTAACGCGAACCTGGGTTTCCGAAGGTTACGAATACTACGGCATGTACATTGATCTTCTGGACGTATGGGCTGCCGGGATCGCAGTATTGCTGGTCACTGTTCTTACCCTATTTTCGCAATACACAAAAACCGGTCGGGCTTTGCGAGCGGTCGCTGATGACCATCAGGCAGCACTTACTGTCGGTATTTCCCTGAGAAGCATCTGGGTTATCGTCTGGTCAATCGCAGGGATCGTGGCATTGGTGGCCGGCATCATGTGGGGATCAAAATCCGGGGTCCAGTTTTCACTTTCCCTGATCGCCTTGAAAGCACTGCCAGTTCTGATACTGGGAGGATTCACTTCCATTCCAGGCGCCATCGTCGGTGGCTTGATTATCGGGGTGGGTGAGAAATTGTTCGAGTTTTCGATTGGGCCGCTGGTTGGAGGTGCGACCGAAAACTGGTTTGCCTACGTACTGGCATTGTTCTTCCTGATGTTCAGGCCTCAGGGGTTGTTTGGTGAGCGCATCATTGAGAGGGTGTAAGACAAATGTTCTATAGGGAATCCGGCGACTTCAAGACATCCTATATTCAGGATCAGCAGATATTTCCAATCTTGCAGGACCGCATGTTTGTCGCTGTAGTCGCTGCATTTGCATTTCTGGTCGTGCCGTTCCTGATTAATGATTACTGGGAAAAGTCGGTTCTTTTACCGGTATTGATCTGGTCCCTTGCTGCGATTGGGCTCAATATTCTGACCGGTTATTGCGGGCAAGTCAGTCTGGGTACCGGAGGGTTCATGGCTGTCGGCGCCTATGCTTCATACAAATTCACAACGGCCTTTCCTGAGCTCAACCTGTTCATTGTGGTCTTGCTCTCTGGGGGCGTTACCGCAATGGTGGGCATTTTGTTTGGCCTGCCAAGCTTAAGGATCAAGGGCTTTTATCTGGCTGTTGCAACGCTGGCTTCCCAGTTTTTCCTGGTCTGGTTATTCAACAAGGTGCCCTGGTTTTACAACTATTCCGCTTCTGGGCAGATTAATGCGCCTGAGCGATTGATTGCTGGCATTGCAGTCACCGGACCGAATGCACCGCCCTGGGCAACCTATCTGTTTTGCCTCACTTTTGTAGTAGTATTTGCCTTGATTGCCAAAAATCTTACAAGGGGACGATTTGGACGATCATGGATGGCAATCCGGGATATGGATATTGCGGCCGAGATTATCGGGGTGGCACCGCTCAAGGCCAAGCTGTCGGCATTTTCGATCAGCTCCTTCTATATTGGTATCGCCGGCGCCCTGTTCTTTCTGGTATATTTGGGAGCAGTGGAGCCCACGGAAGCATTTGGCATTGACAAGTCCTTTCTGGTGTTATTCATGATCATCATTGGAGGGCTTGGCTCCATTCTGGGATCGTTTATTGGTGCCGCATTCATGTTCCTGATGCCCGTCTTGATCAAGAATATCTTGGTCAATGGTCTCGGCTGGTCCCCTGATATTGTGGCGCATTTGATCTTGATGATCGTCGGCGGATTGATCATGTTCTTTCTCATCGTCGAGCCTCATGGTCTTGCACAACTATGGCGGGTCGCAAAAGAAAAACTTCGTTTGTGGCCTTTTCCCCACTAGTCAATCTTGACGTTACAACTAACTACATATAGAACTATTACTTTAACAACAACTGGAGGAATCATGAAATTTACGAAATTACTTGCCTCGCTGGCGCTGTCGATGTCAGTCGCCGGAGCGGCTTATTCTGATCTGGTGATACCATCGCTGGATTACCGAACCGGGCCTTATGCCCCGAATGGCATCCATTTTGCAGATGGTTATGCCGACTATTTCACATTACTCAATGAACGTGATGGAGGAATCGGTGGCGTGCCTATTCGTTTTCTGCCTTGCGAGACCGCTTACAACACGGAAAAAGGCGTTGAGTGCTATGAGTCAACCAAAGGTGAGGGCTCACTTGTATATCAACCCTTGTCGACCGGCATTACCTACCAGCTCATACCCAAGGCAACTGCTGACGGAATCCCAATCCATTCCATGGGTTACGGGCGGACATCGGCAGCAAATGGAAAAATATTCAGCAACGTCTTCAATTACCCAGGTACTTACTGGGATGCGGCATCGATCATCGTGAAGCATATCCTTGACCAGGAAGGCGGTGACCTCAACGGTAAGACCATTGCATTGGTGTATCACAACTCGGCCTATGGCAAAGAGCCGATTCGCACGCTTGAAAAACTTTCTGAAAAGCATGGCTACAACCTCACCTTGATAGCCGTCGACCATCCGGGCCAGGAACAAAAATCACAATGGCTCCAGATTCGGCGTGAACGCCCCGACTATGTCATGATGTGGGGGTGGGGAGTCATGAATCAGGTTGCCATTCAGGAAGCGGCGAACATTCGCTATCCAATGGAGAACTTCATTGGCGTATGGTGGTCTGCCTCGGAAAATGACGTCATTCCTGTCGGTCAGGGAGCACACGGCTACAAGGCGATTGCCATGCATGGCGTGGGTGACGATTATCCACTTTATGATGACATAAGAAAATATGTACTGGATCCCGGAAAGGCAGCCGGTGATGGCTCAAATCTGGGTAAAATCCTCTACAACCGGGGATTGTATGCCGCCATGCTCGCCGCGGAGGCTATCCGCACGGCACAGGAAATAAGCGGTGTGGCTGACATTACTCCTGCACACATGCGTGATGGAATGGAAGCGCTCAGCATTGACGAGGCTCGTTTGGCTGAATTGGGCTTGCCTAACTTTGGACCGCCCATTCAGGTGACTTGTGAAAATCATGGCGGTCCGGGTCTTGGAGCGATCCAGCAATGGGATGCCAACACTGCAACCTGGTCGCTGATTACGGATTTCACCGGTGCCGACCGTGAGGTGGTAGATGCGCTAATTGCAGAGGACTCGGCTGCATTTGCCGCTGAGAACAACATCACTCCTCGTAGCTGTTAACCGTTTCGTTGCTTGAGATTCATGTATTCGGGGCGACATGTCGCCCCGAATATCTTTCTCGTCAAGTAGTGGGATCTGATGTCTGCGGATAACGGCATCGTTCTGACCGTCAATAATATTGAGGTCATTTACGATCACGTCATTCTGGTGCTTAAAGGCGTCTCGCTTGAAGTGCCCGAAGGGGGAATTGTTGCGCTGCTCGGCGCAAACGGGGCCGGAAAAACGACCACCATCAAATCCATATCCAATATTCTTGTCACTGAAAGAGGCGAGGTTACCAAGGGTTCGATCGAATTCATGGGTGAGAAGATTGAAAATCTCACTCCGACCGAACTGGTGAGACGGGGCGTGGTGCAGGTCATGGAGGGGCGTCACTGCTTCGAGCACCTGACGGTTGAAGAAAATCTCCTGACCGGGGCCTATATTCGCAAGGAAAACAAGAAGCAAATCCGTGATGACCTGGAAATGGTGTACTCGTATTTTCCCAGGCTGAAGCAGCGGGCCAGGAGTCAGGCCGGCTATACGTCCGGTGGCGAGCAGCAGATGACAGCAGTCGGTCGGGCTTTGATGGCCAGGCCAAAAGTGATTCTGCTTGACGAACCTTCAATGGGGTTGGCGCCACAGCTGGTTGAAGAGATCTTCGAAATTATTCGTGACCTGAATGAAAAGGAGAAAGTCACCTTTCTGCTGGCAGAGCAGAATACTACTGTGGCTTTGCGTTATGCGACCTATGGCTACATTCTGGAGAATGGTCGTGTGGTCATGGATGGTGAAGCACATTCCCTCGCTGACAACGAAGATGTAAAGGAATTTTACCTGGGAATTAGCGGTGGTGACAAGAAGAGTTTCAGGGACGTAAAGCACTACCGGCGAAGAAAGCGCTGGCTGGCTTGAAAGGGCTTTCCTTCCGGTTTTGTCCTCGTGTGTCAGGGTGTCTGCCATCAAGTCAACCGGGGCGCCGGGTTTTACGGCAGTCGGCTTTTCATGCATTCGGTACTGCCCCGGGTGTTTCATGCCTGAAAGGTTGAGAGGGGTATTGGGAGGTACTGGATGCGCGAATGCATATACACGAGTGGAAATATGAATTTCCATAAATCAGGTGACCTTGATGGGGAGATGAGCCAGTCATGGGGAACTGGGCTGATCGGATCAGCCTATAATGTCCGTTCTGGAAAAACAGAAACTTATTTCATCATTTTCTCTGGAGAGAACTCATGTTAATGGCGTTGATATGGCTTTGGCTGCTCATATGGCTTTGGCTGCTCATTTCACTAACTTTGCTGGTCGTCAGCGTATTCGAGATTGGCGATGATTAGGAGTTAAGATGTTTACAGTTGATCAAAATTCCAATCGAATTTATCCCGTCAAAGTCGAAACATTTGGCGATCTGGGAATAAGGGAGCGGGACAACCTCCAGGAATGGCTTGCTCATGAGCCTTCTGCGCTCGGCGAAGATCTTTTGATAATTCAGAAGGAATTTGCAGGTTTTGATGATACGCGGGAACGTCTTGATCTTCTGGCTCTCGATAAAGACGGCAATCTGGTGATTATCGAGAACAAACTCGATGATAGCGGTCGTGATGTCGTGTGGCAGGCGATTAAATATGCTTCCTACTGCGCCAGTCTCAAGAAAGCCGAAATCGTCGAAATATTTCGGCAGTACCTGGATGATCACGTGCAAGAGGTGAGTGGTGGTGGCCGTGTTGATGCATCCTCACGGATTTGCGAATTCATGAATGCTTCTGATCTGGATGAAGTACAACTCAATCTTGGACACAGTCAGCGCATCATCATGGTAGCTGCCAATTTCCGAAAGGAAGCTACATGCGCAGCCCTATGGCTTCTTGGTCATGGCATTAATATCCAATGCCACAAGGTTACTCCCTATTTGCTTGGAAAAGAGATTCTCATCAGTGCGGCACAGGTCATTCCGATGCCCGAAGTGGATGAGTTGATGATTGGTATTAGACTAAAGGAAGCAGAAGAAAAAAACGCCCAAACTGAACTGAAAAAATTCCAGAAGCTACGCCTTGAATACTGGGCTCTTTGCCTGAAGGCTTTTCAGGATAGTTCATGTAATCTCTACGACAATATCAGTCCCGGCAAGGATAACTGGCTATCGGCAGGTTCGGGGTTGCTAAGCTGCCCGTATAGACTTATTTTTGGTAAAAAAGAACTCAGGGTTGAGATTGGATTCGATCGCAGTTTGGCCGAAGAGAACAAGTTTGTGTTTGATTTCCTTTACGACCACAAAAAGGAGGTTGAGGAGAGGTTTGGAAAGCCACTGGAATGGCGGAGATCGGATGAAAACAAATCCAGCAAAATCCAGTTGTCTTGTGATATGGATGGATACGACAAGGATCGTTGGCAAGAGTGCATAGCATGGCACCTTGAATGCATGACCAAGCTTGAGAGCGTCCTGAGGGAACCGTTACAGGAAGCGCGAAATCGATTAAGCAGAGGGATTGGGACAAATGAAATCGCTTAATCACCGGGGATCATGTACAGCAGTTGGCAGGGCGAGTTGAAGCAGCAATTCCGGTTTTTGGTTATCGAGTCATGTTCGATGGTGATGTTTTACCCGGCCAGTCGTACAGGTAAGTAGTTGTGACCGGTTCTTCGAGACAGCCACACGCAACAAATCCGGCCTAACGGGCGAGTGATAAAACCATTAAAAGATGTTGCTTCTGTAATTGCCGGTCAATCTCCGCCAAGTACTGACTATAATTCAAGGGAAGTCGGCATGCCTTTTTCCCAGGGTAGTGCCGATTTTGGGAGAATACATCCAGTTGCCAGAAAATGGTGCAGCAAGCCATTGAGGATAGCGATAAAGGATGATGTGCTGTTCAGCGTGAGAGCCCCTGTTGGAGATGTAAACATAGCAGATCAAGAATGCTGTATTGGGCGAGGCCTTGCGGCAATCCGGGCAGACAAGAAACATGTTTTGCCTGAATACCTGCTAATTTTGTTTTTGGTCAAAACGGATGTTTTTGAAGGCATGGCAGAGGGGACAGTTTTTTCATCCATCAAGAAATCCGACCTGTCAAATATTCTGGTGCCGATTTTGCACATGGATCTGCAGAAGGAAATATCCATATGCGTGAAATCAAGCCAGAGCCATCTTGACATTGCAAATGTCTTGACGGATATTGCGAAACCCGATGCAAAAACCTTGTCAATGATTGCTTCTAATTCCCAATCACCAATCAGGAGTTGCAGCACGACGTCCAAAACCACCACGGCCCTGAATGTTCCCCGTCGCAATATTGTCAACGGAAGGCGGTAATGTGGCAGTTGGCTAAACACGAGCGATTCACGTGACTTCATCAATGAGCGACTATTTCGACGAACTGGAAACACGAAGCAAGGAAGAGCGCGAACGCTTCTTCATTGATGCATTACGGATGCAACTGGTGCATGCTCGTGAGTGCAGTCCGTTATTTTCGCAAACTCTGGCTCCCCATGATTGCGAGGGGTTTTCCAGTTTGGGCGAGTTAAGCAGCTATCCTGTCCTTCGCAAGTCTGCTCTTGTCGAAATGCAGAAGAGAACACCGCCACTGGGCGGAGTCAGCCCCCTGGAACCGGATAAAATCCGCTATGTTCACGCCTCTCCCGGGCCGATCTACGAAGCCTGTTCGGCACGCGAGGATTTCTGGCGTCTTGCCCGTGCCTTGTATGCTGCGGGCTTTCGCAAGGGGGATCTTGTGCATAACAGTTTTTCCTATCACCTGACGCCGGCCGGAGTCATGCTCGACAGCGGCTGTCATGCCCTTGGCTGTGCAGTGATTCCTGCCGGAACAGGTCAGACTGAACTGCAGCTGCAGACCATTAACGACCTAAGGCCGGATGGGTATGTCGGAACCCCTTCATTTCTCAAGATCATCATTGAAAAATCCATGGAGAGCGGATTGGATGTGTCGTGTATTGGCAAGGGACTTGTTTCCGGAGAAGCATTGCCGCCCCCTTTGCGCGAACAGTTCAAGGAGAACGGTATTGACGTTCTCCAGGCATATGCAACCGCGGATTTGGGGGTGATTGCCTATGAGACGGTTGCGGATACCGGCTTGATTCTTGACGAGGGCGTTTACGTTGAAATTGTCCGACCGGGCAGTGGAGACCCGGTTCCTTCGGGTGAGGTTGGCGAGGTCGTGGTGACCTCGTTCAATCCTGACTATCCGTTAATTCGTTTTGCGACAGGGGATATGTCCGCGTTTCTTGATGGACAGAGTCCATGTGGTCGCACCAACCGGCGCATCAAGGGCTGGCTGGGTCGAGCGGATCAAGCCGCCAAGGTACGGGGGATGTTTATTCACCCGGAGCAGGTAAACAGGGTTGTCGATCGTCATTCGGAAATTCAAAAGGCACGACTGGTGGTTGAGTGGATAGATCAGCAGGATCATGTGACCTTGCAGTGTGAAGCCTCGAATCATGCCGAGGGTCTGGAGGAAGCGGTGGCCGATAGCATCAGGGAGTTCTGCCGGGTACGCGGGTCGGTCAAGCTGGTTGAGCCTGGCTCGATTCCGAATGACGGAATCGTCATTGAAGACAGCCGCAAGTACGAATAGGTATTGAAGCGATGGAATATGGGGAAATCAAGCTTGAGATCGATCAGCGAGGCGTGGCCTGGCTAACCCTGAACCGTGAAGCCAAGCACAACTCCATGAACTCTCGAATGATGCGGGAAATCCTGATGGCGTGTAACGAACTGTCCGGTCTTGGATCGGTGCGTACAGTAGTGCTGACGGGATCCGGCGAGAAGAGTTTTTCAGCGGGTGCTGATCTGGGCTGGATGAGGGAGAACTTCGAGCGCAGTCGAGAGGAGAGAATGGCCGAGAGCGGGGTTTTGGCGGAAATGCTGGAAGCCCTGAACGGCCTGGACAAGATCACGATTGCAAGAGTGAACGGTCAGGCATATGCCGGTGGAGTCGGGCTGATTTGCGTGTGCGACATTGCAGTCAG
Source organism: Arenicellales bacterium (assembly GCA_028285825.1). Classification (GTDB taxonomy): domain Bacteria; phylum Pseudomonadota; class Gammaproteobacteria; order Arenicellales; family Poriferihabitantaceae; genus Poriferihabitans; species Poriferihabitans thioversatilis. Next base: position 10,666 of record JAPYNK010000196.1, read on the forward strand.
CGTGAGAACTGCCCGCTTTGCCCTTACTGAAACTCGACTCGGGCTAACTCCGGCAAATATTTCGCCCTATGTCATGGAGCGGATCGGAATGAGTAACTGCAGAAGAATAATACTCAATTCGCATTTTTTTGACGCCAACGAGGCACTCAGGATGGGATTAATCCACAAGAGGGTAGACCCTGGAGAACTCGATCAGGAGGTTGAGGCCGAGATACAGGGCTGTCTGGACTGTGCTCCGGGCGCAATCGCAACCACCAAGCAGCTGCTTCGGCGAGTTTCAGCACAGTCCGCAGACGAGAATCGCAAATACACGGCCGAGTTGCTGGCAGAGGTGTGGGAGACCGAAGAGGCCCAAAGCGGGATACGGGCATTTTTCGACAGAAGGCACCCACCCTGGAAGTGCTGAAGGAATCGCTGTATTGCGGCGTTTTCCCGATTCGGGCGTATTGCGGCTTTTCAAGACTCCAGGTCAAACTAGCCCCGTGAGGTGAGAGTGCTGAGGGCTGCATCGTTAATGATCCAGGGTACTGGATCTCATGTCGGGAAATCGATGCTGGTGGCGGGCCTGTGCCGGCTGGCCCGACAGCGTGGAATAGACGTTGCGCCATTCAAGCCGCAAAACATGTCCAACAATGCGGCTGTTACGATTGATGGCGGTGAAATTGGCCGTGCCCAGGCCTTGCAGGCCCGGGCAGCCGGGATCGATTTGCACAGTGACATGAACCCGGTTTTACTAAAGCCCGAAACCGATCAGATGGCCCAGGTTGTTGTTCAAGGCAGGCGTATTGCATCAACGGGAGCGGCAAATTATTCATCACTCAAGGCAAGGCTGCTGGCATCCGTTCTGGAGAGCTATCAGCGTCTTCGTGATCGGCATGAATTGATACTGGTCGAAGGTGCTGGAAGTCCGGCAGAAATCAACCTCAGGAAAAATGACATTGCCAACATGGGTTTTGCAGTCCGGGCCGGAGTGCCGGTTGTGTTGGCCGGAGATATTGATCGGGGTGGGGTGATCGCCCAGATCGTGGGTACGCATGAATTGCTTGACTGCCGGGATCATGGGATGATATCGGGGTTTCTGATCAATAAGTTTCGAGGAGATCCTCAACTTTTTGATGATGGCTATGCGTTGATCGCCGAAAGGACTGGCTGGCCGGGCTTCGGAGTATTACCGTGGTTCAAGGATGCGTGGAAACTGCCGGCCGAAGATGCCCCTGATCTTGCCCGACCCATTGCAGAAGGGGCACTGCATGTCGTATGTCTTCAATTGTCCCGCGTTGCCAATATTGATGACCTTGATCCTTTGTCGCAAGAGCCCTCGGTTCGCCTGACGATTCTGCATCCGGGACGACCAATACCGGGAGATGCGGATTTGGTGATCATACCGGGCAGCAAGTCGACCAGAGGGGATCTTGACTTCCTGCGTCATCAGGGATGGGATATTGATCTTTATGCCCATCACCGTCGCGGTGGACGGATTCTGGGAATATGCGGAGGCTATCAGATGCTGGGTCAGTATGTGTCGGATCCGCAGGGTGTAGAGGGTGAATCCGGGGATACCCGGGGATTGGGCTTGCTCAAAGTCGGAACGAAACTTGGCGAAAACAAACAGCTGAAGAAAGTCAGGGCAGTTCATGCGAAGACAGGATATGGTTTTGACGGATACGAGATTCACATGGGCGATACGATGGGAGAGGATTGCCGCCGGCCCTATGCCTTTGTCGACGGCGGGGCAGAAGGTGCGACAAGTGAAGACGGTTTGATTATGGGACTGTACCTGCATGGCATGTTTACCGATGACGAGTTCAGGTCCCGGTTTCTGGAAGAGTGTGGATTGCAGGGGACGGGTTTTGGCTATGACGCTTCAGTGGAAAATGTGCTTGACGATCTGGCCGATCACATGCGGTGTCACCTTGACATTGATGGCTTGTTCAACCTGGCGCACTGACTCGAATTGCTCAGGGATCCCTTGATTTGGAACAGGCATGCAGTTGACCGAAAAAGCGGCTGACTTGCCGTGACTCAACCCCTGAATCCAACCATCAAGTGGACACCAACAACTCCGTTATCTGGCTACCTCGATGGGATGTTTCCGAAATGTCCTGTATGCATTGATATCTCCATTTTGACATTCCGGAAAATCAGCCAAGTTCATTCGCCCTGATCATCCGCTGTATTTTAACGACATGCTGGTCATGCACTTTTGCCTGTTCTGCAAATGCGGTCCATAGATTCGTGGCTTCAGTGATTTCAGCAATGACGGATTTTGCTTTTTTCTCTTTCAGGCCGGCAAATTTCCCGAACGCAACCAGATCGTCCATGTCAAATCCATGACGCTTGCCGTTGAGACTCATTTGATGTCGGAATGTCCAAGCGCCTTTCGGGTTGTAACTGTAGACTACATCAAAAGCCGGTGAGAGGCGCCATTCGCCTGTCTTGTCCATGACAAAGCCAATGTTCTTGACATGATCATCATGATTGCACGCAATGATATTGAATAGTGCACGACGGACCTGTTGTTCCATGTCCTCAGAAGGGAGTTTAAGCATCCTGATGGTTTGAAGCACCTGTTCATAGGAATAGGCTCCAGCCATGTTGAAGTCAAAATGCTGCAAGGCGCACAATGATTGATAATGCAACTTGTGACCTTCATCGGTGCGGTCGAAGCGCTTGGTCATGAAGTGTGCCCGACCGCCCTCTTCATGCAGGCGGCAGGGCATCATTATGATGCCAGCTTGAACAGCCATAAGGTGGTAAGCATATTCGATCTGCCCGAATCCCCGGGGATCGGCAAGCTCCCGGTCCCTGTTTTCGTCTACGCCATCGAACTTCACGAGCCAATGCGTGTATCCTTTGCCTGTCTCTACCTGCCCCGGTCGAAATTCATCGGTTTCTTCATTCCATGCAAGCACTGCCTTCGCTCTGGCTCCACCCGCGGAAGTGCCAACATGCAATATGCCTTCAATACCTGGTGCAACGCCTTCACCCGTCAAGTGACCGACGAGACTTTCTCTATCATTCAAAACCTGATTCGACAAGGCAACAAGCTGGTCCACTTCAACTTTTTGCGCTGTTGTCGGTGAGCCTGTGATTACCGGTTTGTATTCGAGGGCGCCCATGCCGCGCTTGCCGGTATAGCAAAGCCGCTCAACCGGATTGAAGGTTGCCGCTTTCCGGTTTTGGCTCGCCAGCCAGACATTGATTATGGCATCGCCGAACTTGTCCGGCAGGCTATCCGCCAACATGCCGGGAAGCCCTCGAAATGTGTCCTTGCCCAGGTTCGGAAATTCGTAAGGTGTTTCCCGAAACGGCATTTGCAATGGGGAAACGCCAATGCCGCTTGCTCCAAAGTCCGGAGTATACTGAAAAATGCCGGTACCGCGGTCCTCGGCCCATGTCACGGCACCGATGCGCTTGCCCCATAGTTCGACACTGGCTGTGGTCATGATGTATCCTTATTGTCCAGCCATGTCCATTTTTTCTGATCCTTCTTTCTGACACGAGCACGCTGTCTGGATGGTCGACTATTCTTCTCCAGCTCTTCAAGTGGGCTTAAGTCAGAGTCGGGCAGGAGCTTTTCGAGATTGCTTTCCAGGTGCAGCGCCTTGAGGATGCGGATAAAACTGTCAAGAGATATCCCCTTGTCCTCCCGGGCAAGTCGAGTGACAGTGCTGCGTGAAACACCGGCTTCGCGTGCGAGCTGGACTTGCGTGATATTGCGTTTCAACCGAATCTCGTCAATCCTCTTGCCAAGTATATTTTCGATGGTTTCGCTAGAAGCAAGATTAAAATTATTATGTATCATATATAAATTAATAAATATAAAATAAGAATATAATAAATTATATATCAATCATTATGTAATTTAAAGAGAAGTTGATTGATCGGGTAGTGGATCGGTTTGAAAATCATTGTGCAGGCCCAGAGCGGTTGCGAGTTGACAGACACCGGAATGAGCCGGGTTTTTCACGCATGGGAATCAAGATGATCGATGCCAATCGTCCCATATTTAATGATTGCCCCGCTATTTTTCCTCTTTCCCGTACCAGTGCACAAGCAGGTAATGCCAAGGTAAAATGGAAGATTGCTTCAATAGTATGAATGGGTCATACTGGAAACCAGACCGCTACACTTCGTGAAGTTCCGGTTAATCCTGGCAGACTCCGTCAGAGGAAGGGAAATCTGCTTCTGCTGACAACTTCCGGTTGGATTTGGCTCCGAACCCAGCAGCCCGCGGGAGATTCAGGAAAACCCTTGTGTGAAGGTGCACTTATAACAGCGGTAACTGCTTTCAATCATGAGAGGGTGAGCGCTGCTTCAAGCCGATCCCAGTGTTCCATTCCGGAAGGAAGTCCAAGTCGAATCCAGTTGGGATAATCGGAAAAACAGCGTGGCCAGATTCGGTGTTGAACCAATCGTTCCTTCAGCATTTCGACATCGCGGTTTGCATAGGTGCGAAACAAGGGCGTGCCACCCACAAGCCTTATGTCATGCTGATTTGCCAGCCGGTCAAGCCGGGCAGAATCGTGCTTGAGTCGCTGCAGGG
>JAPYNK010000197.1 GCA_028285825.1 Arenicellales bacterium
CTGCGCTTGCCATGAAAATGGCGTAAGACGAATAGGCCATTCCCGTTTGGGTCAGAGACCGTCACTAGCAGCAACGAGGTGGCAGTTTTCCCGACCATTGCCCGCTTGAAACCAGGCACACGTTACGCGCTTGATCTTCTTGTCGATGGCACAATCTGCTTTCGAACCGCCGCAGACACCCGCAGATTCAACAGGGCGATCGGCGATTATGGCGCCGACAATTGGCGCGGTGCCGGCCAGGCAGGCGGTTGTCCTGCCTTTGGTGGCACGGATGATCAGGTCCCGGCGTGCCTGTGCGGGGCACGGAACAGAAATGGCAAGTGGGCACGGTGGAGCCGAACGGCATGGGCAATGCGACCGACCCGGCCCCCGCTAACGGCACGACCTACAGGTGGACCCTTCCCGCCGCCGACAGGACCGCGAGGGACTGCACCTCGAGCTGACCCTGCGCTTACTGCTAGGCACTCTCGGTCTCATCGTATTGCAGCATCAACCGTAAAGTCGCACCATTCCGAGTAGGGCTTGCCACCGTTCTCGCGAAGAAACCTGGTCGGCAATTTGGCAGGCCCGCACTTCGGCACCGGTGGAAAGGTGGCCAGATAGCCGCCGCTGCTGGCCTGTGAGCATTCAAAATTACCCAGGGATTGGACAGGGTCGCCTGGCCTGAAGTCCGTGCACGATTCACCCGCGAGATCGCACTCATCCGGGTCGACTCGAGATACAGTTCTTGAAGCACTTTCCCAGAATGACAAGGGTTCTCTGGCAGAAACATTCATTCATCTCACCAGCGATATTCTACAATTTCGACTTGTCCGGTCCCCATTCCTTCAATTTCAGCATATTTGTCATTGACGCTAAATCCACGCAAGGCTTTGTCCCTTCCAGTCGTCTCCCGATTGCTTAATGTGGTGACTTGATGGAAACCGAAGATTCATCAAGATAAACTGATGTTCTGATAAACTTGACCATTCAAATTCATTAGCAAATCGCACAGTTCTCCTGATGCAAAAGGGGTAAGCGCTTGAGGCCACTTATCCTTCTTCTTTGTGCAAAGTGCTGTGGATACAAGGGCAGAAAGCATATCCAGCTTGCAGCCGTCATCGAATTCATACACACGGCAACCTTGTTGCATGATGATGTCGTCGATGCCTCAGGTACCCGGCGTGGACGACCAAGCGCCAATCATGTCTGGGGTAATGGCGCAAGTATTCTGGTTGGCGATTTCCTGTATTCAAGGGCATTTGAAATGATGATTGAAACCGACAGCATGGAGGTCATGCGGATCATGGCTAGTGCAACCAATGCAATCGCAGAAGGAGAAGTCCTTCAACTCATCAACAGTTTCTCTGCCGGGACGACCGAAGACCAGTACATGGATACCATCGAACGAAAAACGGCAAAGTTATTTGAATCCGCAGCACATATCGCCGGAGTGATTTCCGATCAAAAACCGGAAATTAATCACTGTCTTGCCGGCTATGGTCTGCACCTCGGCACATCATTTCAGTTGATTGATGATATTCTGGACTATATTGCTGACGATACGTTCATGGGTAAGGACCTCGGAGATGATCTGGCAGAAGGCAAACTGACGCTACCGTTGATCCATGCCCTGGAAAGGGCAGACTCCGAACATCGACAGTCGCTGTCTGATGCGATAGAAAATCGCGACAGAAAACGCATTTCGGAAATTCTGGAAATCGTGAAAGCGGCCGGTTCTATTGATTACACGCTGGAGAAGGCCTATTCCCATACTGAAACTGCGAGAAATTATGCCGGTCAACTGCCACCAAACAAATACCGGGATGCGCTCATGGCTCTTGCAGAATTCTCGGTGGCTCGAAACCGATAAATTTTCCCTGCGAGCCCGAATCTGCCGGAATCGCAGGTTCACACATCAAGCAGTATTCTGAAACGATTTTTGATTTTCTGGTCTACTGAGCTACCAAGATAATCCGGAATGTGCTGTTGAAGTATCTCTTCGACTCGCAAGTGGGCTCTTTGTTGTATATGCAGACCGCCCGACAACTTCCAGGCTTCTGGCGATTCGCGATCGGCCAGTTTTGGATAGAAATACTCTTTTTGCATTGCTCCCAGGGTGTGTTCACCTCCCAGAAAATGTTCTTCCCCGGTCACCGCGTTCATAATTGCGTCAAATCCCAGAGTTTCCTGATTGACTTCGATGCCGCGAATCAGACGGTAGACGTGGGAGAGCATCTCATCATCAATAACAAACGACTCGAAAGAGACCCCCAACAGACTCGCCATCATTCCAGAAGATTCATAAACCATGTTGGCGCCGGAAAGTCCGGTAGCAAGTGCCGACAATGCCTTCTCATATCCCATTTGCGCATCAGGTACCTTGGCATCGGCCATGCAAGCGGCAACACCTGATGGCAGTCCCAAGTAGTTTGTCAGCTGTGCTGAAGCAGCATTCAGCAAGGCAATCTCACCACCGCCGCCAGCAAATGCGCCCGTCCGCAGGTCAATTACAAAAGGCCAGTTGGAGAAAATCATCGGGTATCCCGGAGCAAATACATTGACCATGGCCAATGCGGCCAATGTCTCGGCAAAAGTAGCCGCCAACATTCCTGCTAGAGTTGCCGGGGATGTGGCTCCTGACTGGGCCGCAATGATGGCATTTATGGGCATACCATGCCTTATTGCTTCAAGAGCCACTTCAAATGCATCCTCGCCATAGCGAAGTGGTGAAATAACCGGACTGATATGCACCTTGCAGAATGGTCGTTTCCTGAAATAACCCTCACCACCGAGCGCCAAATCAAACATTTCAATGACTGGAGCGACATGCCTGCCGACAAAAAAACTTGTTCCTATTGGTTTTCTTGTACCTCGCAACATCGCATAGGCAGTGTTAACATCCAGATCAAGGGGGTCAGTAATGTCGGTTGCAACACAGCAACGGGTAAACCATGCAACATTTTTGAGCGAGTCTGCAAGTCTTGCAAAGTCATACAGATCACGCAACGTAGACGGCCGGTAGTTGCCGGTTTGTGGGTCAAGTGTCTGGACGGCAGCTCCGCCTGTTCCAAAGTAGACTGTATCCCCTCCTACTTCAATATCATGTTGAGAATCTCGACCGTGAAGTAAAAATGCCTTGCAGGATTGGTCAACGATATCCTCAATCATGGAGCGTGGATAACACAGTCTGCCGATGCCGTTTATCCGGGCCCCCTTTTCGCATGCCTTGTCAATGAGCTTTGCAGGACATCGAGCCATGCCGATCTCTTCAAGAATCCGTATGGCCGAATCATAAACAGAGCAGATATCCTGCTTCGACAGAGGTTTGTATTGACCTCCAGTCGGACCTGCCGGGCATGCATCAAATGCCGGCGGTCTGCTACGGAGCTCATGCATCCATTCACGGGATCGTACCTGCCCGCGTCTATCCCGTCGTCTTCCCTCACCCATCCTTTATGCTCGGACTCGCTCGTTGGTTCTATCGTACTGGCATGGATCGATAATGACCCCCAAACATCGATCACCGAGAATCTCAAGTTCAACCAGTTGCCCGATTTCGCCATGCTCAGGGTTAACAAATGCAAAAGCGTAGTTGATTCCAGTTCGATGGCCGTACTGTCCAGACGTCACCGACCCGATCAATTGATCGTCATAATAAACCGGAGCTCCGGAATGAGCACAGGCGTAATCGCAAGCAACAGAAATTGAAACCAGTTTGCGTTTTGATTGATGTTCAAGTTGTCGTAGCAACCCCTCCTTTCCAACAAAACAAGGCTTGCTGAGCTTTACAAATCTTGCAAGCCCGGTCTCAATGGGGTTGTATTCCTGAACAAGATCACTTTTCCAGGCCAGATAGCCTTTTTCAACGCGCATGGATTC
>JAPYNK010000198.1 GCA_028285825.1 Arenicellales bacterium
AAAGGTCTCGGCATTGATACGGATACCCTTGTTGTTGCCTACGATGAGAACTCCGGTATCCGGGCCACACGACTGCTGTGGACGCTGTATGCCTGCTCTCACCGCAAGCTGGCATTACTGGATGGAGGAATGGAATCATGGAAGTCTGCAGGGCTACCCCTTGAATCCGGACCAGCCAGTCCGATCGCGAAACCATATCCCTACACGGTCGATGAGTCTGCTGCTGCGGAGCTGGATTACATCATGGAGTCTCTTGACAACAGCGATCGCTGTATTCTCGATGTGCGAAGCTGGGAAGAATATACCGGCATGGATATTCGAGCGAAAAGAGGCGGCCATATTCCATCAGCGCAGCACTATGAATGGAAGAATGTCCTGGATCCCCGCCAGGAGTTGAGGGATCCGGATGAAATTCGGGCAGAACTGCTGGAAGCCGGAGTCGATCCGAAACTTGAGATCATTCCCTATTGCCAATCCAACCGTCGCTCGGCCCACATGTTTCATATTCTCAAATGGCTGGGATATCCTCGCGTGCGTGCCTATCAGGGCTCCTGGTCGGAGTGGGGGAATTCCGCCTCGACACCGATCGAGACATGATATCAGGCCACAGGAAACAGGCAGGGCAGCTGGGGTGAGCATAACTGCGAACAATCAGGAATCTCCCTGATTCCAATATCTATTCACAGCAAATCCAGGTGGTAGCAATGTACTTGTTTCCCGACTCGAGTGTCCTGCCCCGATGCAAGTGCGTCCAAAATGGCGGAAACAGGATCAGGACACCTTCCTCTGGACGCACGGATACGTCCTGAAAATAGAATTCCGTTTCGCCTCCCGGCCCTGGGCAGTCGTTCAGATACCAGATTGCAACCAGTTGACGTCTGGCAAATTCACCGGGTCCGCCATCGACATGCCAGTGATAAAACTCGCCGGCGGCGGTTCTTTGCAGGTTGTATCCGACATCATGGAAACGATTGACTCCGAAAAATGGATGGAGGCTCGCAACTGCCGACAATCCCCGCGTCAGGGAATGCCTGAGTGCCTCATCGATATCCTTCCAGTCTTCCCTGCCGCTGACTCGCAAATCCGTTGAACGCTTTATGCTATCGTGAATGCCTGCATCCGGACCCATTCGGCCCTGAACCTGCTGATCAGGACTGGCTTCAAACCGGCGGATCATCTCCTGGCAAATCACGGGATCCAGAGCATGCCTGTACTGATAGATGAATGTGCCCGACCTGAGCTCTCGAAATGTTCCTGAATCAAGCGATTCCGACGTCGAACGAAACCCGGACATTCTCCAGTCTACAGATCCGCTGCGCAGATTCGCGCAACTCCCGCATCATCCATCCGATCAATCGCGGCCTGCCCTGAACCATCCATGTCAATGGCCCGGCAGCCATCTTCAATCAACACCGCTGCAAAACCTTCGCGCCTTGCATCAAGTGCCGACCAGGCAACACAGTAATCGGTAGCCAGGCCGACAAGAAACACTCGGCGAAAACCCCGATTGACCAGATACCCCGACAATCCGGTCGGTGTCGTTCGGTCATTTTCGGTAAAGGCAGAATAAGAGTCGAGAGCCGGCCTGAACCCCTTTCGAATAATGAGTTCAGCGCCGGTGATCTCCAGATCAGCATGAAACTCTGCCCCTGAACTGCCCTGGATACAGTGATCCGGCCACAAAACCTGAATTCCGTAATCAAGTTCAACCGATTCAAACGGCGTCTTGCCGGCATGGGCAGAGGCAAATGAATGATGTCCGACGGGATGCCAGTCCTGAGTGAGGATTCGATGATCGAACATCTCGACGAGCTGATTGATGACGGGCACGACTTCATCTCCGGCAGGCACCTCGAGTGCCCCGCCTGGGCAAAAATCATTTTGCACGTCAATAATGATCAGACAGTCGGTGGTGTTGTCAATCATGGTTGCGCCAGACCGTATGGAACGAATAATCAGACAGGCAAAATCGGGTCATGGCGACATCGCCGATTCAGGGATAGACCGACGGAACAAATGTCTGTGAATTCCATTCTGAACGTTCGTTCATGTCCGTCATCAAGCGACGTTTCGGAAGTTCAAGCGGTGGATCCAGCGCTTTCTCATAATCGAAACAGCTTAGCAAGTGGTGAATGCAATTCAGGCGCGCATGCTTCTTGATATCCGAGTCGACCACATACCAGGGAGAAAAGGGAGTATCGGTGTGGGCAAACATGGTATCCTTGGCTCTGGAATACTCGACCCAGCGATCTCTTGCTGCAATGTCCATGGGACTTAGCTTCCAGCGCTTGAGCGGATTTTTCAGTCTTGCCTGAAAACGCCTTTCCTGTTCGTCATCGCTGACCGAAAACCAGTATTTGATCAGGCGAATGCCGCTACGTATCAGCAACTGCTCGTATTCAGGGCAGGAACGCAGGAACTCCATGTATTCCTCATCCGAGCAAAATTCCATGACTCGCTCCACGCCCGCACGGTTGTACCAGCTTCGGTCAAACAACCGGATCTGGCCGGCTGCCGGCAAATGAGCGGTGTAACGCTGAAAATACCATTGGGTTTGCTCACGATCGGTGGGTGCCGGCAAGGCAATTACGCCACAGACCCGGGGGTTCATGACCTCAATGATGCGCTTGATTACGCCCCCCTTGCCTGCCGCATCGCGCCCCTCGAAAATGACCACCGCCTTGATTCCTGTCCGGACAATCCATTCCTGCAGTTTCACCAGCTCCACCTGTAGCCGGTTCAATTCCGCCAGATAGACATTTTCCCGGATAACGCCATCCTTTCGGGTGTTGCCCTTTCTCTTCATGAATGATCGGTCTGCATGTTTCAGCAAGGATTTTCGCAAACAATTGAGTTGCAGCAAGTATAGCGGGAACTTCGGATCATTTGCACTCCCATTCTCAATGATCGAATGCAGGCCGTGATCTGGAAAGCCGGGCCGGCCACAAGGCCCGACTGCACAATCCGGAGCTTTTGTCCCGGTCAATGAGATGGCTCAATTTCGAGTACAATATTTGCCACTTTAACAGCCAGCATGGACCTTGCAATGAGCAAGCACACGCCAACCGAAATTCACCTCAACCAGCGCACCCGGATTCTCACTGTCTCGTTCGGCGACGAGAAGTTCGAGATGAGCTGCGAATATCTCAGGGTCTTCTCACCCTCGGCAGAAGTGCAGGGTCACGGTCCGGGGCAGGAAGTACTCCAGATCAACAAGGAAAATGTCAACATCAGCTCGATCCAGCAGATGGGAAACTACGCCATCAAGCCGGTCTTTGATGATGGGCACGATACTGGAATTTACTCCTGGGACACACTGTACAGCCTGGGCAAGTATCAGCAGGAGAACTGGGAGCACTACCTGTCCAGACTTGCCGAGGCCGGACACGAACGCAAACTGGATTCCTGATCAAGAGTGCCACTCGAACGACAGCCATGCAGGGAGAAGGGAACAATCAGGCCCACTTTGGGTTCAGGTCGGTCAGCGAGTCTGAAAAAACCCGTCTGGTCGGTGAAGTCTTCTCCTCGGTGGCCAAACGCTATGACCTGATGAATGACCTCATGTCATTCGGGCTGCATCGAATCTGGAAAGACTTCGCCGTCAGGCAAAGCGGTCTGGGAAAAGGCGATCGTGCCCTCGATGTAGCAGCCGGCAGCGGTGATCTGGCTATCCGGTTTGCCAGACAGGTTGGCGAGTCCGGTGAAGTCGTACTGACTGACATCAACCCGGACATGCTTGAACTTGGCCGTCAGAATATGGTCAACCACGGGCATCTTCGGAATATTCGCCACGTACTCGCCGATGCCGAAAACCTGCCCTTTGAAGGTGAACGGTTCGATTGTGTGTCCATCTCGTTCGGACTGAGAAACATCACCCGAAAAGAACAGGCCCTGAAATCCATGCGGCGCGTGTTGAAGCCGGGGGGCAAGCTGATGGTGCTGGAGTTTTCTGAACCCACCAGCCTGCAGCTAAGGCGCATCTATGATCGGTACTCATTCAGGGTCATCCCCAAGATCGGGCAATGGGTCGCGAACGATGCGCCAAGCTATCGCTATCTGGTCGAATCAATCCGCCGTCATCCCAATCAGTTGTCCCTGAAAGTCATGATGGAAAATGCCGGTCTGGACGCGGTGCGAATCCACAATCTTGCCGGCGGCATTGTGGCCCTTCACATTGCAACCCGATACGGCTGAAGACACATGAATGCCCTCTGCAAACTGCTTACCCTTGCGAGCGAAAGGCTCGCCGAAGCAGACCCGGGCACCCAGGCACGACTGGACAAGCTGGCAGGCAAGGTCTTTCATTTGGTCATCCATGCCCCTGACTTCAGTCTGTTTGTCGTACCCACTCCCCGGGGCCTGGTGTTTCAATCCCGATCCGATCGAGATGCGGACGTTACCCTGAGTGGATCGTTTGTGGCATTCGCCGCGTATGGCCTGGGCGGACTGGGACTTCGCATTGAATCAAGGGAACCGGTCTCCATTCAGGGAGACCTCGAACTGGCGCAGGCTTTCCAGCAAATCCTTGCCAAGGTGGATATAGACCGCGAGGAGCTGCTTGCCGGCGTGATTGGCGATACGCCTGCCCGCAAACTGAACGTCACCATGACTGCGCTCACCCGCATGCTCGGGGATTCCGCCCGTCTGGCACAAAAAAACCTGAGTGAATACCTGCAGGAAGAAAAGCAGATCCTGGCTAGCCAGCCCGCGATGCGACGGCACATTC
>JAPYNK010000199.1 GCA_028285825.1 Arenicellales bacterium
CCCAGCTCGAGGTAGATGAAAAGCAGCAGGATATCTTCGATAGAGGCCGAGCGCTTGCTGACCATCAGGTGAATGAACTCGGCCCCAGCGGACCAGACCACCATGCTGCCGATCACGAACAGGGCGATGTAGTGAAACACATCCGTCAGGAAATTTCCAAGTGAGCGGACTGACGACTGGTTGATTTTGCGGTTTTTTTCGAGCATGTTGACTGTAATCTGGAGCCATTGCGAACCAATATAGCATATTTTCCAGCACCGGACCCTGACTGTTAGATCAAGGCCATAATATCCGGGACTCAAATTAGGAATTTCGTGCAGAGGGTATTGGTCAGTACTGAATGCCAAAAACCGCCAGGCAGCCGCCTATCGGGTGATGCAGATGGCAAGCCATGCTTGAAGCCCAATACTTCCTCCCCCATAGCTTGATTCTAAAATACGGGTTCTTGCCACTTTTGGGGCATTTTCAGGGTTTCCCGATTCATCTACCCCCAACCTCACCAGGCCAAAATAGAACATTTTTGAAAATTGGTTTGACAAGGGAAGAGGATGTTAAAGAGGATTTCCAACTGCCAGAGAAAATCTCCCCATGGCATTCGAAAATATCGTCTTGATCAACCTGGATGCACCCTATAACTTCGTGGGTTGCAATATAATCCATGCAAGAATGTAAAACTGCCCTGACTCAATTTTGAGTGTAAAACATTCCAGTACAAATAAGCTTCAGCCATCGGAAATGGATTGCCAACGATTCGAAACACTGCTTGTCCATCTGGAGAGCGACCATTTAATGGTTATCACTCTGAATCGTCCGGATTCACTGAACGCATTCAATAGTCAGATGTCTCGTGAACTTTATGAGATTTTCGAAGAAATCGCCATGGAATCCAGAACTCTTCGCTGCATCGTGCTGACCGGTTCCGGGGATCGTGCTTTCTGTGCGGGAGCAGATCTCAAAGAGCGAAAAAACATGTCGGATGAACAATGGGTTCTGCAGCATCGTATCTTTGAGAGAATGGTAAGAGCCATTCGAGACTGCCCTTTACCCATTATCGGAGCCATCAATGGTCATGCATATGGGGGTGGATGTGAAATCGCTGGATTGCTTGATTTTCTTTATGCTTCTGAAACAGCACGTTTTGCCTTGCCAGAAGCTACCCTTGGCATCATACCGGGCGCAGGTGGAACACAGACTCTGCCCCGGGCAATAGGTGAACGAAGAACAAAGGAGTTGATTTTTTCAGGTCGACCTTTTACAGCCACTGATGCTTATGAATGGGGATTGGTTAACCGGATTTTGCCTTCCTCGGAACTGTTGCCTGCTGTACTTGAGACAGCCAGGAAAATTGCCAATAATGCTCCACTTGCAGTTCAACGGGCCAAGCAATCTATCCATCGGGGACTGCAAATGTCGCTCTCCGAAGCCCTGATGTACGAAATTGAATCCTACTACCGTACTGTGCCCACTCGGGATCGCAGGGAAGGTGTTCTTGCCTTTAATGAGAAGCGAAAACCCACCTTCGAAGGGCGCTAACATGGGCAGCCATGAATGCTTCTTCGATATGCCTGGATATCCTGTCATCTTGAAAGAAGTTGAAGTGCTTCATCTGTTCGGGAATGCGGCAGAAATTCCGTGATTGACGGTGATTTGACCAAGCGATCAATTCTAGGGCTGCAGATTTGACAAGTTGTGGACCAGTACCTCGATTGAATAATCGTCACTATTTTCCTTCATCATGATTGATCATCCAAGACCGGCTTGTCGCCGGGCAGTCCGGGATGCGCTCGGATTCCCTTCCATCATGCTTTGTGCAAGCATGATGGCTTTCGGGTCGTTAGCCCAGCAAAGCGGATACAGTCTTGGCATGGCGCTTAGCCTTACCGCTGGCATTTGGGGACTGCCCGGACAGATCGCCATGATTGAATTTCATGCGGCCGGAGCATCAATCCTGTTTGCGGTTCTCGCCTCTTCGCTCGCTAATGCGATTATTTGTCTTCGGATTGGGGGTTGCTCGCAGCCGGATTAATTGGTGGCTCCTTTGCATTCTGGATTCATCGTAAAACCGAAAAGAACGCCTGATGGATGCAACCACCACACTCTGGATACTGGTTGTTGCTTCCATTCTTGCAACCTATCTATGGCGGTTTCTCGGGACCTTGTTTTCCAAACGAATCGATCCCGATAGTGCATTATTCCAGTGGGTCACATGCGTTTCATACTGCATGCTGGCAGGATTAATCTCCAGAATGATCCTGGTACCTGTAGGCAACCTTGTTGAAGTTCCGCTCTGGATTCGCTTGGCGGGTGTTGTGGTCGGCCTTGCTGTCTTCTTTATCGCTGGCCGAATTATGCTGGTTGCGGTAGGCTCGGGCCTGGTGGTGTTTATTGGGCTTGCCGCAGCTCTGAATATCTAAGGAACCTAACCGGTTCTTCCGGGAGTTTAGCAACGGCATCGTAAGAAGATAAGGACTTGCGGTAAGTCGTTTGCGTGGTATTTCATATCAGTATATCTCTACCGGTAACAACTCACTTGCTCTTGACAGCAATCACAAGATCCATCACATTGGTGCCCGTCGGCCCGCTCACAAACAACCCCTTCACCCGATCGAGATATGACCCGGCATCTGCCGCACCCAAAGCCAAGTCTGCCCCTAAATCCTTCATGTACGTCGTTCCGTCAACGATTCCCCCGGCTGCATTCGTCGGGCCATCAGTACCGTCTGTACCGGCAGCAATAACGTGAAGATCGCTCCGCCCGCGGATAGGCTTTGCAATCGCAAGCGCAAAATGCTGCATGCGCCCTCCTCTTCCGGGCCTTTCAGGCAAAACAACAGTCGGCTCACCCCCAAAAACATATGCTCCGCAAGGGCCGTTCAGAATCAACTCCGAAACCGTTCCCGACACCTCATCCATATCACCATGCAACGATTCTTGATTCATGACAACCTCGAAGCCCCTGCTCTTTGCAAATTGTTCACAGGCACTGCGAGCTACAGTGTTGGAACCGATAATCCTGCTCGTGAAATCTGGCAGACTGGAGGAAGACTGACTCTTTTCAGCAGGTATTCCGGCATCCGCGAGAATTGACTCGATCTCTGCTGGAATAACCGGCTGTCTGGATTCTGACGCAGAAATTGAACCAATGCCGGAACCAATCACTGCAGGATCATCACGCGGAACATCTGAAATCAATAACACATGAGCAGACTTGCTGTTGCTCAGAGCCAGTAATTTTCCGCCCTTAATCAGAGAGAGTCGGGTTCTCACCGCATTGACTTGATTGATGTCCAGCCCGTTTGCAAGCATTGCGCCAGTCAATGACTCCAGATATTCCAGTCCCAGCCCTTCTGACAGCACTTCCAGCAAGGATGAGGCGCCACCTGAAACCAGCATCAAGAATGATTGACCGGGCAAGACAGACCGAACGAAATCAATCGCCATGCCACCTGCCTTGAGGCTATTCAGATCCGGAACGGGATGTGCCGACTCAACGATTCGAAAACGCCGGTCCTTCACAAGCTGCTGGTCAGTATGGCCGTACTTGGTGACCATGAGACACTTGGAATTCGAAGTCATGTGATCAATGGCGCCCAGACTCATTGATGAAGCGGCCTTGCCAACTGCCAGTAGCCGGTCGATACATCCCGGACCATGCTTCAGCAATGCCAGCCGGACTGCATTTTCCCCCTTGACGCTTGCTACTCCCGCACCCCAGCAATCAATGAGAAATTGACGGAGATTTGCTTTCCCGGAATATGGATTCTCTGCCATCTACTTACTTTTCCGAGGGCTTGTAAAGGACATTGAAAAGCGGCAGCAACATCAGAACAAGGGCCGCCTCGGCCCACTGCATGGGGACCAGCGATTCCAACAGAAGAAATGCACCCAGCAGCAATCAGGCAACCGCCTCAAGATTAAAACAAGCGCGACCCGGGCAGGCACAGCACCATGGGATAACGCTGCAGCGAGTGCCGAAAAGATTCCGGAAATACAGTTGTGATCAGTCAAGGAGTTCTTCGGGCCCAGCCATCATGATATGGAAAAAACTTCCAGTGGATGCACCGGTTCAGATCAGCTCTCGCAATCAACCTGACAGGATTCGCGATCATCAGCATTAATCAATCGATTTGGCCTGCTCTCGCAATTTGAATTTCTGAATCTTGCCCGTTGAGGTCTTGGGCAGTTCCTGGAAAATGATGATTCTGGGTGCCTTGTATCTGGCAATCCGGCTTTTGCAGAAATCAACAAGTTCTTGCTCGCTGACACTGGAACCGGAAGCCCGCTCAACAAATGCACAGGGAACCTCCCCCCACTTGTGATCCGGGCAGGCAACTACGGCAGCGGCAACCACATCAGAATGCGCATACAGGCAGTTTTCAACTTCGATTGACGAGATGTTCTCGCCACCAGAGATAATGATGTCTTTGGAACGGTCTTTCAGCTGAAGGTACTCATCCGAGTGCATCACTCCAAGATCCCCCGAATGAAACCAGCCGCCGGCAAAGGCCTCTTCGGTTGCACCCGGATTGTCGAGATAGCCTTTCATGACAATATTTCCCTGCAACATCGTCTCTCCCAACTCCTGTCCATCGCTGATGACAGGATCCAGGGTTTTGGAGTTGAGGATTTTCACATTCTCGAGAACAGGATAGGCAACCCCCTGTCTTGACTTCTTCTCTGCTTTTTGCTGACCATCCAGTTCGCTCCACTCATCTTTCCAGGCACAGATCACCGCGGGACCATAAGTTTCAGTCAAGCCATAAACATGGGTCACCGAAAAACCCGCCGATTCCATTGACTCCAGCACTGCAGAGGGCGGGGGCGCCGCCGCTGTCATCATGTTGACCTGATGCAGGAATGGACGTCTCTCTTCCTCGCTGGCATTAATGATCATCCCCATCACTATCGGCGCCCCGCAAAAATGCGTAACCCCATGATCAGCAATTGCATCGAAGATGCTTTTTGAATTGACCTGCCGCAGACAGACATTCACTCCAGCCACGGCCGCCAGTGTCCAGGGGAAACACCATCCATTGCAATGAAACATCGGCAAGGTCCACAAGTAGACCGGGTGATGAGGCATCTCCCATCCCACAATGTTGCCAAGAGCATTCAGGTAGGCACCCCTGTAGTGATAAACAACGCCTTTGGGATTACCCGTGGTGCCGGATGTATAGTTGAGGGATATCGCGTCCCATTCATCATCCGGCAACTCCCTGAGTTGTGTATTCGGGTTCCAGGAATCAAGAAATTCTTCATAGTTGAGGGCACCGTGCAACGACATTTCAACGTTCGGAGCGGGAACCTCAATAATCGCAAGTTCACGCTTAATCATTGACAGGGCCTCTCCCGCCGAGGCTGCGCATTCCGAATCCACAATGAACACCTGCGACCTTGCGTGCTCGAGAATGAATGCAATTTCCCGAGCACTGAGACGCGTATTGATGGTGTTTAGCACCCCACCTGACATGGGAACTCCAAAATGGGCTTCAAAAATCGACAGTGAATTGGGGGCAATGATGGATACAGTCTGATTTTTGGACACGCCAATATTGATCAGTGCCGAGGCCAGCTTGCACACACGCTGAAATACTTCTCCCCATGTTTTTCTGGTATCGCCGTCAATCACGGCAACGTACTCTGGGTAGGTTCTAGCGGTACGATTGAGAAAAGAAACCGGAGTAAGTGGGGTATAGTTCGCTTCACACTTGTCCAAATTGAATAGATATGGATTGTTGTTCATGGAAATACCAAGTCAGTTGTGGTGAAATTAGCCTTTATCACTTGCACTGATTGTGACCCTGATTGGAAGATTGAGATTATGGCCGATACTAGCGAAATTCGAAGGATTTTTCTGGAAATCCGCACTATAGCCATGGTCGGACTGTCGGCAAACTGGTATCGACCAAGCTATTTTGCAGCCAAGTACCTGATCGATCATGGCTTCCGCGTCATTCCCGTCAATCCAAATTATACGGAGATTCTCGGAGAAACCTGCTATCCCGATCTCGCGTCCATCCCTGAAAGGATTGATGTTGTCGACCTGTTTCAAAGGGCTGAAAAAACGCCCGACCTGGCCCGACAGGCTATCCAGATCGGTGCCAGGGTTGTGTGGCTCCAGCTTGGCATCATCAACCGGGAAACCGAAGGCATCGTTCGGGAAGCCGGCCTGCACTATGTCGACGATCGATGCATGAAGATAGAGCATAGCCGGATTTTTGGCGGTCTCAATTTCGTAGGGGTAAACACCGGCATCATCTCTTCTACCCGTAACAAAACAATCGCAAATTGAGAGTTTGTCATGAGCGAACATGAATTTGATTTCGAAACCTTGTGCCTGCATGCCGGAACTCTTCCTGATCCTGCAACCGGCTCCCGGGCTACTCCGATTTACCAAACGGCTTCATACCTGTTTGATGACACCGACCATGCGGCAAGTCTATTCAACTTGCAGACATTCGGGAATATCTACACCCGCCTCATGAATCCGACCACGGCCATGTTTGAAGAACGGATGGCGGCACTTGAAGGCGGTCGTGCGGCAGTTGCTGCCAGTACCGGCATGGCGGCACAAATGACCGCCTTGCTCACGATTCTCCGGGAAAGCGATGAGATTGTCTCTTCAAGCACCCTGTATGGGGGTACGGTTACCCAATTCGCTCTGACGTTCAAGCGAATGGGAATCAAGGCAGTATTTGTCGATTCTGATGATCCAGAGAATTATCGCAGGGCAATTACTCCACGAACAAGGGCCCTGTATGGCGAGATAATCGGCAATCCGAACAATAATGTCCTTGATATCGAGCCAATTGCCGCGATCGCGAAAGAGCACGGCATTCCATTGGTGATTGACAATACAATTGCCTCCCCTTATCTCTGTCGACCCATCGAACACGGTGCAGACTTGGTGGTTCACTCGGCCACAAAATTCATCTGTGGGCATGGAACATCCATGGGCGGTGTGGTAGTTGAATCTGGCAAGTTCGACTGGGGCAATGGAAATTTTCCGGACATGACTGAACCGTCGGAGGGATATCATGGAATTCGCTTCTGGGAGACATTCGGTGACTTTGGATATACCATGAAAGCGCGTTGTGAAACTCTCCGCACCTTAGGCCCAACCCTAAGTCCCTTCAATGCTTTTCTGATGCTGCAGGGTCTGGAAACCCTGCCGATACGAATGGAACGACACGTCTCAAACACGATGGCCCTGATTGAGCATCTCAAGCAGCATGACCTTGTAACCTGGATAAGGTATGCCGGAGACCTCAACAGCCCTTACCATGCCTTATCGGAAAAGTACCTGCCCAAGGGTGCCGGGTCCGTGTTTACGTTCGGTATCCGGGGCGGGCAAATTGCAGGGGCAAAATTTATTGAAAGTGTCAGTTTCCTGAGCCACCTTGCAAATATCGGGGATGCCAAGACTCTGGTGATTCATCCGGCTTCAACCACTCACCGGCAGCTGAATGAAGAGGAGCAGGCTGCAGCGGGCATCACGCCTGACATGATTCGGATTTCGGTTGGGATTGAATCGATTAATGACATTATCTGGGATATTGATCAGGCCCTCGCCAAGTCCCAGCAAGGGTAGATGATCAGTATTGCCGCATGAGAATCCAGGGAAAACAATAGGCAAACAAACCAAAACCATCAGAAATTCAGCAGACATATGGCCCTGAATGGCCAGCGTGCATGATCGCCATCTGCCCTTGTCGCCAGACCAGGACTGCCTTGCCATTTCGCCGCCTTGCTGTACCAGGTGCCAGAAAAGACCATTTTTCCGGAATTTCCACATACCCGACTTATGAACGAAGAACTTGTTGACACTGTCTCTGGATCAATTCTTTATGGATTCAGCCGCCATTTCAACCGTTTCAGGGAAATCACCCGGAAAGCCCAGAACCGCTTTGAAACCGCAGATTGGGATGGGGAAGGACGTGCCCAGAAAAGCCGGATTTTCCTGTACGACGATAGAGTATCGGAAACGGTCCAATACATCCGCGAAAGGATAGATGTTGCAGCGGCTGACAAGGTTATCTGGCAGGACATCAAACGGCAATACATGTGGAAACTCTATGACCATAGTCAGCCAGAGCTTGCCGAGAGTTTCTACAATTCGGTTTTCTGCCGGCTGTTTGACCGGGAATACTTCAATAATCGGCATATCTTTGTCAAGCCCGGGACAGCGGTTGACTTTCTCGACATGGAAAATCCTACCTACGTTTCCTGGTACCCGAAGGATTCGGGCATGCAGGACTGCTTTCGCGATATCCTCAATTCCTTTGAACTGCAAAATGAATGGCAGCATATTGATCGCGACATTGAAATGATTGTCGATACCATTTCCCCATTGATCGAGACCAACTCCCGATCTCTGCCTTATCTGCACTTTGAAGTTATCTCATCACTGTTTTATCGAAACAAGGCGGCCTATCTGGTGGGACGGGCTGTGGTGAATCAATCCTGGATTCCCTTTGTTATTCCGCTGTTGCTGGACGATTCAAGAAAACTGTATGCTGACGCTATCCTGACTGACAGTCAGGACATAGCCTTGATCTTCAGCTTTACCCGATCCTATTTCATGGTTAACACTGAAGTTCCCTCGGCCTTGGTGAATTTTCTGTCGAGCATGCTGCCAACGAGAAGCCATGCTGACATATACACTTCAATCGGGTTCCAGAAACAAGGGAAAACGCTTTTTTACCGGGAGTTTCTACACCATCTGCAACATTCGAGCGACAAGCTGATTATCGCTCCAGGTATCAAGGGCATGGTCATGACGGTATTCACCCTGCCTTCCTATCCATTTGTTTTCAAGATCATTAACGACTCGTTCCCGCCTCAAAAAAACATGGACCGTGCGACCGTCAAGCAGAAGTATCAGATGGTCAAGACGCATGACCGTGTCGGGCGTATGGCAGATACTCTGGAATTCTCGCATGTGGTCTTTCCGATCGACCGCTTTTCCAATGACCTGCTTGACGAATTAAAGCGCACAGTCCCATCAAGCTTAACTGTCGACCGTGAGAATATCATGATCGGGCACCTATACATCGAAAGAAGGCTGGTGCCTCTCAATATCTATCTGGAATCCGCTGATGACAGGGATTACGACCGAGCAGTTCGCAGCTATGGGAATGCAATCAAGGACATTATCGGGGCGGGCATCTTTCCGGGCGACATGCTGCTGAAAAACTTTGGCGTAACTCGGCATGGCCGGGTGATTTTCTATGATTATGACGAGATACTGCCGATCACGGAAATCCGCATACGGAAAATCCCGCAAGCCCGATTTGACGAGGAGGAATATTCAGCTGAAGTCTGGTATGAAACGGAAGACAGGGATTTCTTTCCCGAACAGTTCGAGCGTTTTGTGATGAACCATCCAAAATTCAGAAAGATTTTTCTTGATTACCATTCTGACTTGCTGGATCCGGAATACTGGAAAAAGGTCCAGAACAACTTCAACAACAAGGTAAGGCCACATATCTTTCCCTACAGGGAGGAGAATCGGTTCAAGCAGCAATATGCCGGGAAGAGCTGACCTCTGGTGAGTTCTCTCAAGCGAGCTGTCTTTCCTGGATCTCGGCTACTGTCTTGCAGTCGATGCAAAGACTGGCGGTTGGACGGGCTTCGAGACGCCGCAACCCGATCTCTTCACCACAGTTTTCACAATAGCCGAAATCTCCCGTTCTGATCAAGATAATTGAATCCTCGATCTTCCTGATCAGCTTTCGGTCACGGTCGCGACCCCGCAATTCCAGGGTCATGTCCGTCTCCAGACTGGCGCGATCGGCGGGATCGGGATGATTGGCTGTCTCATCCTGAATATGATTAACCGTTCTGGAGGTCTCACTCGTCAATTCTGACATCCATGCTGTCAAGATCGACTCGAAGTGGGCAAGCTGTGATTCATTCATGTAGTCCTCTCCGCGCTTCACTTGGTAGGGCTTGATGCCATGAATCAGTTTTTGTGTTTTCTTTCTGGCTGCCATGTCTATTGCCTTGTTTGAGTATTTTCCGGATTTCCGGAAAGGAAAACCGTCTACACCAAAAAAACCGGAGCGGGTTTATACCAGAACAGCCCCCTCAATGCAAACTGATTTTGGGTAGTAGCTCGGCTTGAAAATTTTCCTTTCTTGAAGAAGAAGCCAGTATAATGCCAGAATATCAAACGACTTAGTCTCTGACTGATAGCTACATGAACAGAGTAATGTCGAGATTTTCGATCCTTGTATTGCTTGCAGTGTCGGCCGGGCCGGTGATGCCCCTGACGGTGGCGATGGCGATGCCGGTCCACGGAGTCAACTGCAACGGACAGCCGATATCCGAGGGGGTGCCTCACCCAAACGGTGGAGGCCTGCTTCTTGGGGATGCACAGGTTGACGACTCGGTCTATGTCGGGCACAAGGCGGTGATATGTGGAGGAACGATTTCCGGGAACGTGGTTGTCAGGGGACCCAGCGTTCTCGTCTACGCCAACGTTTCCGGCAATGTATTCATCCGCAACTCACTGGTCCACCGTGCAACAGTCTCCGGTAACGCGCGGATCATTGAAGGTTCTGTCTGGGCCGGGGCCACGATCTCCGGAAACGCCAGGATTCTGGATGGCGCTTCGGTAAGCGGATCGGGCCCGAAAGTTTATGGAAACGCGAAGGTGGTCGGCTTTGACACAGACGTTCTCGGTTACGGCGAGGTTTATGGAAGTGCGGTCGTCCGCGGCGGTGCGGACATTTCGGGGAAGGTCGACTGCGGACGATGGAGCGGCATCACTGTGACCACTGATCAAACCGGCAAATGCGGAAGGAATGGCTGGGCCATTCCCGGTTCCGCGTTGAGCAATCCGATCAACGAAGGAAACACGGAATCGGAATGACCCGCCTGAAACGGGTTTGACGCTGAATGAGGTGGCTTTCTTCCGGACACTACCTATAGCCTATTCCATAAGAATGGATGGTTTTACAGGAGTGGTGTTGTTCAAACCTCATCCTCGATGACACACGCTCATGCAAACCCGGATATAACCTGAATGCCCGCTCCGTGTCATGGGAAGCCAGACTGTAGGGCGGGTGCCGCTTCCACCAATCCGCCATCTCCAAGGTTTATGCCTGTCCGTCGCTGACCTGAACCCTGCCCTTGCTGGTCCGCGATCTGAAAGGCTAAAGCATGCGGGAGAGGCTCAGGATCGTAAATCCGGAAGAGACGGCCAAGACGTTTATCGGCCTGTTGCTGGGCGATGCACAGGTTCGCGGTCTTCTCGACATCAAGAATCCGCCGGACAGGGCTGAAGTCGAAGCCCGGGCCGAGAGGGTTGCACCAAGGTTCATTCGGCTTTTCAGCCGCTGACGACACCTCCACCGTTTCCTGCCTCAGATCCGTCCTGTCTTCATGACCGAAAAAGTCTCACATGTCTCTGAACCTGTACATGTGGCTCAAGTTCCCCTGCATTTTCCCTGCAATGCAACGGGAGGAGGAGTGCCATGGCGAAACGGGGATCGGGACCCGGAAAACCGGCAGTGGCCCGGTTCGGAAATCATGTGTTTCTCCGTGGAAAGAGGGCGGCCAGCTGGCCGCCCTTTGGGCCTGTCTGTCCGTGGTCAGTTCGTGGTGCAGCCCCTGCGGGTTCGTTCTGCCGCGTCCAGCATGTATTCGTAGCCGTCATCGGCATCGGTGCGCGCCCACTTGCCAGCACCGGAAACCTGCCCGACTTGTGTAACAAGGCGGGCGGTATATTTTTCGCCGGGTTTCAGGCCTGTTGCTTCCCGTGTTGCAGCTGCCAAAACAGCAGAGCCTTTAGTGACGGTGCCAATGTCCCAAAACGTACCGACTTGATTACCGCCACTATCGTACACATGCAACCACATTCGAATATCGGGGTTGCCGTCAATTCCTGCCACGGCTTTAATGCCTGCATACGCAAGACGTTCAGTTTCAATATCAATCGATGTAGCCCCGGGTGCGGGAATATCCGGGATTCTAATCCCGGCCAAATTTTCCGATGCCCCGGCCGGGCAGGCTATTGAACCTTTTTTG
>JAPYNK010000002.1 GCA_028285825.1 Arenicellales bacterium
TGTCTCCCAAGCAGGTGTTCTTGAATATAGAAAATAAAACTGTCTCTGTCAGCAAAGGTGTAATGGTCCCCATCCAGTTTCTTTCAATATCATGTTGGATGATCTTGATCCGACATGGGAAAAACTATTGATGCGGTATCGATAGCAAAACGCATGACCAAACTAATGATCGACTGAAACGCCTGCAAATGTGAGAAAGCCAGACGGATAAGCGAGAGGCAATATTGTTATCTCAAACCGGAGATCTGTTGGGGATATAACCATGACTGCAATTTTCCATGCAAAAGCCCCAGCCCCGGGAAGTATTTATCCGGCCATCCTTAAACAGAAAACCAGAAGCGGAAAACGAGTGCCCTCGGTCTATTGCAGTAGCTATATTCGAGGTTACAATCTGAAAGATAGTCTTCCATAACCTGCCTGCCAACGGCAACCGGCAACCACGTTAGAGTGCCCAAACAAAAAAGACAGCAATCATGAGGGCTTGACTTGTGTTTTGAATGAGGTTTTCCGTTTGGGGTCTGAAGAAATGAAGAAGATCAACAATACGCCTCTCCTGATCCTGCTGCTATCTGCCATACTGCTGACCGTCGGCTGTGGTGGGGGCGGCAGTACACCTCTTGTTATACCCAGTAAAGAAGACGACAACCAAAGCAATTCAGTTCAACGTTGGCACGATCCAGGTCGCCGGGACGGCAGTGCTTCAGCCGAAACCATACTTAATTTTCTCGTGTCATTCCAGATGCAGAGTGATCGAGAAACAAGGGAAAGCGGCGATCTGATAGTAGGAGATTACGGACAACAGAGAACATTGCGCATCGGTGACGACATTAGCCAACCTGAGCGGAAACTGATTATCAGGGCAATCGAGAACTTGAACAGTGCTTTGCCCCATGAAAACCGCCTCCAACTTGGAAAGGATGTGGCAGAGTTTTTGCTACCTGAAGAAATTCCCAATGGAGAAATTCATATTCACATAACGAATGGCAAAGGGAAATGGTTTGACAATTCCGAAGAGTACAAATTCGAAAATCCCGTCGGAGGCGTCGGCATCGATCAGAATACAGAAATGCTCAGGGCTCTGAAAGGATATGCCTGGATTGATCGCAATGCAATTAATACCCTAATTCCCCTTGATTATCGGTATTCTGCATACCTTGAATTTGTCATCACTCATGAACTTTTGCATGCCTACGGAATTGGCGCTCATGCAGATCCGAATAAATATCGTTCTTCCCTATTGGTGCCCGAATTACCAAGAGACTTGAGAGTTGTACCTCCTCTCTTTACATCGCTTGATGGTGAGGGCCTGCTCGCCATCCATAAAATTTCCCCCGGCACGCCGGTGCGTTCACTGAGTTCGGGCGATCTAGGCCCATGGGAGAATGATGGGTTCCAGCTGGTTGCCAGAATGGATAAACCGGACAATGGGGGAGCAGATTTTGAGTTCGGGGCAACTTTTCGCAACGGCCTTGCAAAGCCATGGGCAATCGGCCCACGCCCAAATACTTCGATTCGGAACAATACCGAGCTTTTGGGTATGGATAGGGCAACCTGGAATGGCTCCCTGATTGGTTTCACACGAAGAGGTCAGACGGCATCCGGCAATGCAAGAATCATGATCGATCTTGGCAATTTTACGGGGCAGGCCAAGTTTGAAGGGATAGAAACCTGGGGGAACTCCGTCCACCCGGGAACAAGGGGTAAAGGTCAGGTATGGCAGGATGGAGACTTAAATTACAGAATTGCAGTGCCCAATAACGGTTCTGCTGAAAGATTTATCTCAATCTCAGCACCAAATGATGACCCTGGTAAAGTAATCGGTGTTTTTACAGGAGCTCGACATGAAGGAGCAACGGGTATTGTGGAGCATCCCGGGTTATATTTGGATCGTGAGCGGGATGTTGATATTCCTTTATTTCCAGATGATTATATTATTCTTCATGGAGAGGAAAAAATACTTTCTAAAGACCCGAGTTCGAGTATGGATAATAATCCCAAGCTCCAACGTCCGGTTTGCCCGATTTTCAATGGCGAGAAACTCGGGCAAGAACTCAAGCATGCAAAGATATCTGGAGGCGAACTACAGAAACGAGACGCAAACTTCTCCTCAATCAGACTTTTTGCAGAAATGGAGGGGGGACTTGATCAATTAATTGACTCAGAAATGACTATTGTGGTTCAAGACAATGACAGTTACTTTACAGTTCCTATCGATCAAGAGGGAGCTATAGAGTTAGAAGAATGCGCCAGACATGATCGGAGGCCACCAAAGGGAGATGGGTATGTCTATCGTATTAGAATTGACCGTGAGAAGCATAAGGTTGCCGAAACGAACATGGTTGGAGAAGAAATCCTCCGTTTGGTTGGTAAAACTTATGGCGAGTGGACCATGAATCAAAAACTAAAGGGAGGGCGTAGAGTTCCTATTGAAAAGGAACAGCTGGTTGATATATCAATGCCGGGTGTAGAACGATTTGAAACTGCAAAAAGGCAAGCGCAACAAGGATAAAGCGTTCGTGAGTATTTTGACCGATGAAGATGAGCAATTTCTGAATGCCAGTGGCTTTGACTGGAAGTTGTTATTCGAAAATGACAGCAAACAGGGTCTTTTGGTCAAGCAATTTCAGATACCATCTGGCTATCAGCCCGCTACGGTTGATCTAATGATTTTGATTCCTAAAAATTATCCTGTAGCAGGTATCGACATGTTTTATTTCTCTCCAGCAATTTTACGCGATGATGACAAGAATATCGGTTTTCTGGAGATTGAATGTCATTTTGATAGACGATGGCAACGATGGTCTAGGCATTACGAGTGGTACGCCGGTTGTTGCAGCGTTGCAACACATATCAAGTTTGTAGGAAATCAACTTGAATTTGAACTTGAATGAAATTGCTTTCTCAATTGTTCAGTGCGCCCCATGCCACACACACTCTCTTTAGCTGAAAATTTATACAATGATCTTCGCGCCCATCTTTACCCGGATGATGGACTTGAATCTGTTGCCGTGATGCTTTGCTACTCCGGCATTGGAAAACTAGGTCTTCGACTGATGGTAAATCAATTAATGCCGGTTGATAATGAGCTTTGTCATGAAAGATCATCAAAGAGATTATATTGGCCATTTGCATCTTGCTTTAACCCCGAAAAGATCTCTGAAATTGATGAACTTGGCTTATCGATAATGACAATTCACAGTCACCCAAGCGGATTCAGTAATTTTTCAGAAATTGATGACAAGAACGACAGTGAGTTACTCTCTTCTGTGTGCAACTGGTTTGATGACGACAGGCCTAATGGGTCGGCAATTATGCTTCCTAACGGAGAAATATTTGCGCGACTTGTCAACCATGCAGGAGAATTTACCCCGATTCAAACTGTTTCGGTTGTTGGTGAAGATATTATTATTTGGAAACAAAACAGCACAAGAAGAAAAGTTCCAAGTTTTGGATCAAGGATTGCGCAAACTTTTGGAAGGGGGACTTATCAACTATTAAGAAAGATCCGAGCAGGTGTAGTTGGTTGCTCAGGAACTGGAAGCATCATTGTTGAGCTATTGTCCCGAAATTGTATAGGCCATTTAGTAATCGTTGATCCAGACGATATAGAAACAAGAAACCTGAATAGAGTCATTAATTCAACAAAAGCCGATGCTAGAAAGAAGATCCCTAAAGTGGAGTTACTTGAACGTTCGATAAGACGAATTGACATGGGTACTCAAGTGGATGCACTTAAATCTGATACAAGAGATGGACAAGTTATCGAGGCATTAGTTGATTGCGATGTACTATTTGGATGTGTAGATTCAGCAGAGGGTCGCTATCACCTTGAATGCATAGCATCAGCCTATTTTATTCCCTATTTTGATGTTGGCGTGAATCTGGAAAGCAATGATACGGGAAAAATATTGCAGGCGGATGCAGTATCTCACTACATGCACCCAAATAACGCCAGTTTGATGGCTCGCGGAGGTTATACCACAGAGCAAGTAACTGCTGAGAGTTGGCATCGAACTGACAGGGAGTATTACGAAAGGCAACGGGTTGCCGGATACCTGGCTGATGTTGGTGAAGATCAACCTGCAGTTATGTCGATAAATATGCAGGCAGCTTGCCTTGCATTCAATGACTTCATTGCCCGGCTACACAACTTTCGACTTGATGGCAATGATGATTTTTCTACTCAAAGATTTCGATTTGTGCATGGATACTCTGAAAATCTGAGAAATAAATTTCACTTTGATCCCCTGTTTTCTAAATTCTCCGGCAAGGGTGAGAGAAGTGAGCTCATCAAGATGTTAAAAGGCCAAGCCACTTTAATTGCCGAAGGCGATGGAACAGTTCAGAACCCGGAAGCTAAGTTGGGTGGGTGATTCATCTGGCAAGCTTCAAGTCTGTACTTCTGCAAGCTTGCCAATGACCCAGAGTATTATCGAACATAAAAAGACGCGCATTTCACTTTTTCTCTTCATGGATATAAAGGGAATGAAGTATAAGGGTCATTGCCGTATGAAGGGTGCCATTTGTTTTTGCCTCGGACTAAAATGGCATTAGATTATGTCTGAGAGCTTAATCATTAATTCTCCCTATTTTTGCCCACATCGACATTGGAGGCCTGGAACCGATGGCGAGTCGCTAGTCCTGAAGGACGGGCGTAGACCAGCAGGTTACATGGTAACAGACCCAACCGCAAAACCTTACCATGATAGGGGCATGTTCATTGAGTTGCCAATTGTCAATCAGATTCGACAGCGAGTTGACCAATGGCGGATGTCGGGCTACAAGGGCATAACCGGGATAACTAAGGTGCTTCTTGAGCATTGGCGGGACAACGATCAAAGAGAATTTCCGCTTTTCTTTTGTCAAATTGAGGCGATTGAAACACTTGTCTGGCTGATTGAGTCTTCGGAACTTGAAAAGAGTGGTATAGAAATCAAATCGGATGGGGGCGAATTCCTTCGTTTTTGTTCAAAACTTGCTACTGGAACTGGCAAAACAACTGTTATGGCGATGTTGATAGCATGGCAGTCAATAAATCGTTCTACATATACTACAGATCGACGCTTCTCACAAAACTTTTTCGTCGTTGCTCCGAATCTAACAGTAAGAGAACGGCTTGCCGTTCTTGTGCCCTCAAGTCAGTCCAACTACTATGATGAATTTGGAATTGTTCCTCCATCCCTTCGGCAGAAGCTATTGCAAGCAAACGTATTGGTGTGTAATTGGCACGCTCTGAATTGGGAAACAGAGAGCATGATAGAGAAAAAGAAAGGTGTCGATAAACGCGGAGTCAAGAGTGATGAGGCATACGCACGCGAAGTATTGGGAGATATGGCAAATGCCAAAAACCTTATTGTTATAAACGATGAAGCTCACCATGCATGGCGTGTTCCAGCAGGGTCAAAGATTAGAGGGGTCGGAAAAGAAGAGATCGATGAGGCAACAAAATGGGTTGGTGGACTTGACCGAATTCATGGAACTCGAGGCATACTAACTTGCTTTGACTTTTCAGCCACTCCGTTTGCACCGAGCGGTAGGAAGGCTTCCGAGGAAGCGTTATTTGACTGGATTGTCAGTGACTTTGGGTTAAATGATGCGATTGAGTCTGGGCTAGTCAAAACGCCACGAGTTGTGGTTCGAGATAATGCCCTATCCGATGCGAAAACCTACAAATCACGCTTATATCACATATATAGTGATAACGAAGTGAAAGACGATCTAAACAGAAAGGCAGAGCCGCATGATCCTCTTCCAGATTTTATTATCAATGCATATACATTACTAGGATACGACTGGAACAAAACTAAAGACTTATGGAGCGATCGAGAAACGCCCCCTGTGATGATCACTGTTGCTAATCGCACAGAAACTGCAGCAAGAATAAAACATGCATTTTTTCACAACAATATTCCCGGTGTCGACTCCCTGTCTGATACAGATGGAATTTTGCACATCGATTCAAAGGTGCTTAAGGAGGCAGAAGATGAAGGCGTGGGATCCAGCTCCGTAAAAAAGCAAAAGGTAGCCGCCGACTTGCGTGAACAAGTCAACACTGT
Source organism: Arenicellales bacterium (assembly GCA_028285825.1). Lineage (GTDB taxonomy): Bacteria > Pseudomonadota > Gammaproteobacteria > Arenicellales > Poriferihabitantaceae > Poriferihabitans > Poriferihabitans thioversatilis. The sequence goes on from JAPYNK010000002.1 coordinate 6,057, forward strand.
AGGTCAAGCGGGAAAGCCGGGGGCAAAGGTGCAAAATGTCATCTCTGTCGGTATGTTGTCCGAAGGTTGGGATGCGCGGACAGTCACCCAGATTATGGGTTTACGTGCTTTTACTAGCCAGTTGCTTTGCGAGCAAGTTATTGGAAGAGGGCTACGACGTGCTTCCTATGAAATCAACGAAACAACCGGAATGTTCGACCCGGAATATGTCAATGTTTTTGGTGTGCCATTCAGTTTTTTGCCGCATGTTGAAGAATCAGGCAACCCACCTCCAGTTTCTGAGAAGATCACCATTCAGCCTGTCAAGGGCAAAAGGCAGTTTGTTATCAAATGGCCCAATGTTATCCGTATAAACAGGACTCTTGAATCCAAACTTTCGGTTGAATCTTGGGAAAAAATTCCAACGCTGACGATTGATTCCTCTCAAACGGTGCGGTTGGCAGAATTAGCGCCGACAGTTGATAACCAACCTGATGTTTCTAAAATTTCTGACATAGACCTCAATGAATTAGGCAGAAAAAACCGTATTCAGACAACCATATTCAGGGCGGCGCAAGCCGTATTCCAAAAGGAATCACCGGGTTGGAAGGGTTCAGAAGCTATTTTGATGGCACAACTTGTACATCTTGCAGAGCAGTTTCTCAATTCAGAAAAAATAAAGGTCAGCCCTGAATTGTATAATCGGGATAGTTGGAAACGACAACTGGTAATCTCATTGAATATGTCCAGAGTCGTCCGCCATTTCCTGAACATGATCCATGAGGACAACACTGAAAAAGCAGAGATTGTACTCGATGAGAATTATCCCATTCGGTCAACTGAGGATATGCGACCATGGCGTACTGGGAAGCCATGCAAGGCTGCAAAGAAAAGCCATATCAATTATTGCGTCTTTGACAGTGCATGGGAAGACTCTGCGGCATTCGAACTGGGTCGAAACGAGGTTGTGACAGCCTGGGCGAAAAACGATCATCTTGGATTTGAGGTGTTATATACATATCAAGGGGTGGTCAGAAAATACAGGCCTGATTACCTAGTTCAGCTGAAATCCGGAAAGACTTTGGTTCTGGAAATCAAAGGACAGCAAGAAGATCAAGACAATGCAAAGCATTCCTATATGAAGCAATGGATTGAAGCGGTAAATATAGATAGTAGATTCGGTTGCTGGCAGTTTAATGTTTCCCGCACCCCGTCTGATTTAAAGGATATTCTTGTTCAGGCAAATGGTAAGTCACGGTGATGTAAAAAACTCCTCATTATCGTACTTCCACCATACGTTATCACTTGTCGGTATTTGTTTATAAGAGGCATTGGGGATGAGGAAAGAATGCCGGCCAACCCATTTGTAAATATCGTATCATCTAATCAGCTCAGATATGGGTAAATCATCAAAAAACAGGTCAATTCAATCATACGATCACAAAACCGAAAAGCGGGCTAACAATCCGCCGGCAGGATTGGTAACCCCTTCCACTGATCCTGATGTAGGAACAAAGCAAAATTACGAATATGATCCGCACATAGATCCCAGCTTTCAGTGGGCGGGCAAGACCGAACGTAACTCGTTTGAAGTGCCAATACAGTCACTGCATGTCCATGAGCGTATCGACCCACGCACCGTTATTGAAGCGGTCAGAAAACGGAGGGGTGATGATGGACAGACGTCGTTATTTGACAATGTACGCAATGTTCCACTACGTGATGAAATAGAGTTCTATCAGCATGCACATGATTGGAGCAATCGTCTCATAGCAGGCGATTCACTACTCGTTATGAACTCGCTTTTACAAAAGGAAAGCATGGCAGGGCAGGTGCAATGTGTGTTCATGGATCCTCCCTATGGAATCAAGTATGGTTCAAACTTCCAGCCTTTTGTAAACCAGAGGGAAGTCAAGGATGGCAAAGATGAAGATCTAGCTACCGAGCCAGAAACGATCAAGGCCTTTCGCGATACCTGGGAACTGGGGATCCATTCGTATCTTTCTTATCTGCGGGATCGGTTGCTGTTAGCAAAAGAGCTGTTGAACAAGGGAGGAAGCATGTTTGTGCAGATAGGTGATGAAAATGTGCATCGAGTTAGTTTGATTATGGATGAGATATTTGGCGCAGAAAATCGCATGTCGACCATTTCCTTTGCTACCACCAGTGGTAGCTCAAGCAAGCATCTTCCATCTGTGGCAGACTACTTGCTCTGGTATGCAAAGGACAGGCAGCAGGCAAAATATCGGCAACTGTATGAAGCTTTAAGCCGAGCAGAGGTTATTGACTATTTTAATTGGGATGTGGCAGTAGAGTTGGCGGATGGACGCTGCCGGAAAGTAACCGCCGAAGAGCGAGTTAATCCCGACAGGATTCTTCCTGAAGGTGCGCGAATATATCGGCGTGTTGGATTGGATTCACAGGGAGTCTCGACAACGGGCCGCTCAGACCCGTACGAATGGAATGGCAGAATCTTTCATTGCTCGAAAAATAGACACTGGTCTATTTCCAAGGAAGGGTTAGATCGACTGGCTGAGATGGACAGGCTGGAAGCGCTTGAAGATCAAAATTCTCTGATGTGGAAAAAATATGAAGATGAAGTACCGGGTCGAAAGATACATAATATTTGGTCGGCGCAAATGTATCCAAGCAGCAAAAGGTATGTTGTCGAGACTAGTGTAAAGGCAATTCAGCGTTGTATCTTAATGTGTACTGATCCGGGTGATTTAGTCTTTGATCCAACTTGCGGTAGTGGAACGACTGCATATGTTGCCGAGCAATGGGGGCGGCGATGGATAACCTGCGATACCTCGCGAGTTGCACTAACACTGGCAAGGCAGCGTTTAATGACTGCTACATTTGATTATTACAAACTTGCATGGCCAGATGAGGGTGTGGGTAGCGGCTTCAAATATAAATCTGTGTCAAAAGTATCGCCAAGTACTCTAATTGACGATAGTCCACCGCCGAGTATATACCTGTATGACCAACCCGAAACAGACACAACAAGAGCCCGAGTGACAGGGCCATTCACTATGGAAGCCGTGCCGTCTCCAACCGTGAGAGCGATTGACGACGTGGGATCAGAGAAGTCACCAGTAGCGGATGGATCAATATCTCGGAGTGGTGAGACTCTACGTCAGAGTGAGTGGCGCAGCGAGTTACTCAAGACAGGCATTCGCGGCAAAAGTGGACAGCGGATTAAATTTTCCCAAGTAGAGTCATTGCCCTTCCATTGGTTACATGCTGATGCAGAAACTCGTGCAGTGCACCCCGATGATGACTGCGATGATGAGTCATCATCAGAATTCCAGCCACAAAGAGCGGTAGTAAGCTTTGGACCACAGCATGCACCGTTGGAGCAAAGACAGGTCGAACTGGCATTGCAAGAGGCAGCGAATCTAAAACCGACACCGACAATGGTCGTCTTTGCCGCGCTTCAGTTCGACCCGGAAGCTGCAAAAGACATTGACGAAACAAAGTGGGAAGGTGTAACTCTGCTGAAAGTACAGATGAATACTGACCTACACACAACAGATCTAAAGAAGAAACGCGCCAGCAATGAGAGTTTCTGGTTGGTTGGACAGCCCGATGTAAGCTTAACGCAAATTCTTCAAGGCAAATTTTCAGGACAGTGGCAGGTTCAGGTTCAAGGGTTTGACTATTTTAACACCCAGACTTGTGAGCTTGAATCAGGTGATGAAAAGCGCGTTGCCATGTGGATGTTAGATACCGATTATGACGGTAGAAGTTTTTATGCCCGTCAAGTGTTCTTTCCCATGGCAAGTAAAAAGGACGGGTGGACAAAACTGGCAAAAAACCTCAAGGCAGAGATAGATGAAGATCTGATTGAAGCCTATCATGGGGTTCAGTCACTCCCATTTGAATTAGGTAAGTATGAACGGGTTGCGGTAAAAATTGTGGATGACCGTGGTATAGAGAGTTTAAAGATTCTGCCGATTTATTCTTGAGGGAAGATCATGTTTAAGGAACTTGAAATTTCAAACTTCAGAGGTTTCAACAAATGCATAACAGTGAAATTTGCCCCGATCACTGTGTTGATCGGACGCAACAATGCCGGAAAGTCTTCTATCGTTAAGTTTCTGCTAATGCTTCAACAGTCGTTGGGAACTGGAAGATCAGGATTTTTGGTTTCAAGAGGAGACAAGACAGACCTAGGTTTATTCCATAATCTGAAAAATTCGCTATCCGGAAAAAGGGACCTGGCCTTTTTACTGGCCATTAAAGACTTTACAAGTCCAAGAGATTCACTGTCTCTATACCTACAGGGGAAAAACAAGACAATGTGGCCAAAGAATGGGATATTCCAGACAGCGGCAGTGGTTTCGTACAGTAAAAAAATTCCATTTCAGGGAAAGAAGCACAGTTTTTGGCTCAAGATTGATGGCGAAGAAGTGATTGGCCGAACAGCTGAAATCAATCAAAACTCCAGTTTCCTGGATTTTTCAGATGCCCAGAAATCAAAAACTGATACTCATATGGACAATAGTAGGGTTGCTGCTGAGAACGCATGTCTTGAGGTAATAGCGAGAAAGCTATCGACAATTAGACACATAAGTCCAGATAAGAAAAGTATTGCCAGGTCGTTTGATACTGGTGAATTTCTTCCTGAGGCTAATGTCGGTCAGGATGGCCAGTTTGCACTTCACCACCTGTGGAATCTTCATGAAAATAGTGAGCCAAATGAAATAGATTTCGTAAATCAATATATGAAAAAAGTTTTTGGTGTCATAAATATCCGATTTACGAACTCAAATGATGGTGATCTTTCCCAATGCTGGGCTAGCAATCAAAACACCGGGGCCGATAATAATTTGGCAGACTTTGGGTATGGAATAAGTCAATGTTTTCCAATCTTTGTGCAGGGGGCGATAATGCCTTCTTATTCGACCCTAATTTGTGAACAGCCCGAATCTCAAATCCACTCTAGTGCCCAACTGGAGTTAGGACAATATTTTGCCGATTTATGGATCAACAGGAAAGTCGCTTCAATAATTGAGACGCACAGCGACAGCGTTTTGCTAAGACTTAGGAGATTGATTGCAACAGGCAAGCTGCAAGCATCTGATGTCAGTGTGGTCTATCTATCCATTGATTCCGTTGATGGTGAAAAGTCAGTTTCGGTTAGAAATTTAGGTATTGATAACGACGGTTCCATGGAGGACGGTCTTCCAATGGAGTTTTTTCATCCGAACATATGGGAGCTTTTGGAAATGGGAGAAAGCGGTGAATAGTATGACAATGGATGCAATCGCCATGGATACCAACGTTTTCGGACATCTAACACATTATTCTGGAATTAACAAGAATCGACACATAAATGAATTGCTCAAGTATCTGATTAAGCGCCGAACCAATCTACTGGTTGATAAGGACAAAAAGATTTGGAATGAATACAAGCACCATCTGAATAAACCAATATTCAAACGCAAATACGACAAGAGAGAAGAGGCGTATTTCCTTCAATATTTTCTGGATCCGGCAAGGCACAAATCAGTTTTTGTGGATGAAACTGACGATTTATGGAATGCTATTGTCGCTGTCATTCATGATCCTAATGAGGTCGATGAAAGGTTGGTCTATATTGCTTTTTGCAAAGGCAAGCTATTAATATCGAATGATAATAATGACATCATAAGTCAAAGAGGTTTGTTATTAGAAAGAACAGAAGGCAAGCGTGAACAAGGCAGTGATATTGTAAGTTCGCAGCAAGCTTTCAACTCGATACTGGCTAATGACTGAAATTAGCATGCAGGCTTACTCCTCCAATGACTTGTACGATCATCCTGAACCCGCGTAATCTTAATAGCCAGGTTTGACACTCTATGGTTGATCAATTTTTTAGAACCAATTGAGATCAATTCCGGAACCTGAATGAATTCATGGAATTGGTAAGTTGATTGGGAGCAGTCCGCCAACTGCTCTTCTATATAACTTTGTGAATCATATTAGAATGTCTGCACCAGCAGCATCTAGATTGTGCATTATGAGTTCTCCTGCGATAAAAACCACAACATACCCTGACCTGGATGATTCGAGCCTTTACCTCAATCGGGAGTTGACTTGGCTTGAATTCAACCGGCGGGTACTGTTTGAAGCAACGGATCAGGATAATCCCTTGCTTGAAAGACTCAAATTCATTGCAATTTTTGCATCCAATATGGATGAATTTTTCATGAAGCGAATCGGGGGGCTAAAGCTACAGGTTGCTGCTGACATATCTGAATTGACTGATGACGGAAGAGGTCCATTGCAGCAAATACAGGAATGCAAGCAGCTGGTTGAAGAGCTGACCGAATTTCAGGAGGCCGCCTTCGAATCCATCGCAAATGAACTCAAAGAGCACAATATTGCAATCATCGATTATCAGGATTTGCAGGAAACGGGTCAAAACAGGCTAAGGCAGTACTATCTCGAAAATGTATTTCCCCTGATCACACCTCAGATTTTCGATCCTGCACACCCTTTCCCCTTCATCTCCAACCTGTCTTTAAATCTGGTAATTACGTTTCCGGCCGAATCCTCCGATGGCAACGCCATTGCGAGGGTCAAGGTGCCGATCGGTACTGGCGTACCCCGCTTCATCAAGGTGGATGACTACCGTTTTGTTCCGCTTGAACAAATCATAGCCAATAATCTCGATTTGCTATTTCCCGGAGAAAGTCAATTTGAATACGATTTCTTTTTCGTTGCCCGTAATGCGAGTACGGAGCGCCAGGAATCCGGCGCGGCTGACCTGCTGTCAATGATTGAGTTGGAATTAAGGGATCGTAGAATTGCTCCAATCGTTCGCATGGTCGTCAACAAGGGAATGAATCCTGAACGTCAAAACATGCTCACTGAATTACTGGGCCTTGACTCGGAACTGGATGTGTACGAAACCGATGGGCTACTGGCTCGAAGAGACCTGTTTGAGCTCACTGGCCTGCCAATTGCAAGCTTGCACTACCCGCCGCATCAACCGATCAATCACCATCGTCTCCAGGATAATCAACGTAGCATCTTCAATCTCATTCGGGAAGAGGAAGCAATATTGCTCCAGCACCCCTATGAGTCATTCTCGGGATCAGTCGTCAGGTTTCTGGGCGAGGCGGCGCGCGATGAATCCGTAAGGGCAATCAAAATGACCCTGTACAGGACTGATCGGGAAACTCGGATTGTCGATCTCCTGATTGAAGCTGCAAACAACGGCAAACAAGTTGCCGTAGTCGTTGAAATCAAGGCAAAGTTTGACGAAGCCAATAACATTAACTGGGCGGAACGTCTTGAAGAGGCCGGTATACACGTAACTTACGGTATAGTGGGATTCAAGACTCATAGCAAAGTGCTTTTGGTCATACGTCGAGAGAAAAATCAATTACAGCGCTATGTTCACATCGGGACCGGCAATTACCATGGAGGAACCGCAAAACTCTATACTGATCTTGGACTTCTGACCTGTGACAAAGAGATTGGCGAGGATGCTACCGAGCTATTCAACTTTCTGACAACCGGCCATATCAAGAAACGCCAGTTCAAGCAGCTCGTGATTGCTCCGATTGGCCTGAAGAACGAACTCAGGCATCGCATAGCTGTTGAAATCGAGCATGTCGAAAAGGGTAAAACTGGCCTCATTCGCATGAAGACAAACGCACTGGAAGACAAGGATGTAGTCAAGGACCTCTACAAGGCATCCATGGCTGGAGTCAAGGTTGAACTCATTGTTCGGGATACTTGCCGTTTGCGACCAAAGGTTGCCAGCCTATCCGAAAATATAACCGTAATCAGCATTGTTGGACGATTTCTGGAGCACAGTCGAATTTTCTATTTTCATAACAGTGGCAAGCATGAGTACTTCATTGGTTCTGCTGACATCATGAAGCGAAATCTCGAGAGCCGGGTTGAAGTTGTAACCCCCATTGAGAAAAAATCCCTGAAGGAATCACTGAAACTCATTCTTGACACTTTAATGAACGATCATGTCGATAGCTGGGAAATGTGCCCCGATGGAAGTTATGTCTCTCGCAAGAAAGACGACCCTAAAGCAGTTGGTTGCCAGCTTCAGCTTCTTGAATACTCCCAGGCCCGTGTGCTGGGCAAACGCAGCAAGGAAAGGAAGAAGTTCAAGGCGATCAGAAAAAGAAACTGAATATTCCGTTCGATTGATCCTGAAGCAACGCTGACCTAATTTGCACAATCAGGTCAGCGAGATTTTGCCTTCAAGTTGATTGACCGGTATAGCCTGGTCCTCAAGCATGATGGGAATTCCATCTTTGACGGGATAGATCATGGTGTTGTTCCGGGCAATCAAGGCTTGTGAGAATTGTGAATCGACACGTTGCCCCGCTGCATTTTGCAAGTTGCCCTCGCTGATTATCCGGTTGAGAATCTGAAGGTTCGATCTTGACAGCAATCGAACCGGAAGCTTGGTAACCGGACAAACCAGTATGGTCAGTAATTCCTTGTTCATGGGCATGGTTTATTGTCAAATAGTGTTTTTCCGAAAAGGCTGGGTCATCAGGCGATCCACCCTCGCTTCACTATCCTGATTGAAAATCTCAAGTCCAATCGGCATTGTCGTTTGAGGCTGTCGCGGTTGATTCAGGTAACTTCCAAAAATGCGGTCCCAAACTGACAGAAAAAATCCATAATTCATATTGTGCTCATTCGGATCGACAGAGTGATGTATTCGATGCATGTCCGGAGTTACGATTATCCAGCGGAGCCCCCTGTCTACGACTTTGGGTATCTTGATATTGCCATGATTGAACATGGCCGATCCATTCAGAATAATTTCAAAGGCAATTACTGCAAAGGCTGGAGCACCAAGAAGAATAATTACAACCGCCTTGACCAGTATGGAGATGAAAATTTCGATTGGGTGAAACCGGAGAGCAGTCGTGAAGTCAAAAGCAGTATCGGTATGATGCATGCGATGGATTCGCCAAAATGGATCGATCATGTGAAATATGCGGTGTTGCCAGTAAATCAGCAAATCCAGTATCAGAATGCAGAGTATGACTTTCGGCCAAAATTCAAGTTCAACCCAGTAAAAAAGTCCAAACTGATTCTGAATAGAAAAAACAGCTGCACCGACTGCGGTAATCGGTATCAGTGCAAGCATGCATGTATTGATCAGGAAGATTCCAAGATTGCCCGGCCACCGAACCCGTTTCTTGCTCGGTCCGCGTCGAGGAAACAGCAGCTCCCAAAGAACCATGATTACAGCAATCAAGGTGAATGCCGATATTCTCAAGATATCCTCAAATGACAAGGCATCAATCATAATCAGGAAGATATATCAACAACTATGGGAAAACCATCATCCATCATGATTCATGAACGAATAGGTTCATGAATGCTGGAAGTTTTGCACTCTGGTGACCTGTCGAAGAGCAGATTCGACAATTTCCAGTCCGGCATCCGAAACGGGACCATCCCCGCATAGCATTCTGCGCCAGTGCCGAGCCCCCTTTTGACCATGATATATCCCCATAAGATGCCGTGCCATTGTTTTCAGGGCAACGCCCTGCCTTAACTGCTCTTCGATGTACTGCATATATGATCGCACAATCGCTTCGCGGCCAGTTTCCGGACTTTCATCAGGATTTGCAAAATAATGGTTGCTGAGCTCTTTCATGAACCAGGGGTTGCGATTTGCCTCTCTGCCGATCATGACGCCATCCAGTTTTCCGAGATGCGATTCGACCGCGCTCAAGCTGTGAATTCCCCCATTTGCGATAATCTGCAGGTGCGGAAAATCCTCCTTGACTTTGTAGACCTTGTCATATTCAAGTGGAGGAATACTCCGGTTCTGGCGTGGGCTGAGGCCTTTCAACCAGGCTTTGCGGGCATGAATAAAAAACCTGTTGCAGCCAGCATTGGAGGTTTTCGTGATGAAATCCGCCAGAAATTCATAATCATCGTATTTATCGATGCCAATTCGTGTTTTGATGGTAATCGGCAAGCCGGAAATACGCTTGATCTCTTCTACGCAGCTGGCAACCAGATCGGGTTCGGCCATTAGACATGCACCAAAGCGGGCATTTTGCACGCGATCGCTGGGACATCCAATATTCAGGTTGATTTCATCATATCCCCGTTCCTGGGCGAGCCTCGCACAAAAAGCGAGTTCATTGGGATTGCAGCCTCCAAACTGAATGCCGACAGGATGTTCAACCGGGTCAAAGTCAAGCAGATCATGCCTTGAACCATGAATGATCGAACCCGTTGAGATCATTTCAGTATACAATTGCAGCCTTGGGAAAATATGGCGCATGAATACCCTAAAATGTCGATCCGTGATCGACATCATCGGGGCTAAAGCAAATATTTTTTCCATGGCCTTGAATCATTAAGTTGGCGCAAGGTATTGTATCAAACCTGCCGTCCCGTATATTCAATTAACCACCCATTTAAGCTATGCCTGTTTTGTCTGACAGTCTGAACAGGGCGGTAGATTCCCTGCTTGACAAAAAACTCGATCAACCTCTGGCAAAACTAAACCGGGGGATTGAAAAAGAAAGTCTTCGGGTAACCCCTGATGGCACACTGGCTGCAACACCCCATCCGCATGCTTTGGGATCAAGCCTTACCCATAGCTCCATTACGACTGATTATTCCGAGTCTTTGCTGGAATTCGTGACCGGTATCCATACGGATATACCAGAACTCCTGCAAGAGCTGCACGATATTCACCATTTCACTTATCAGCATATTGGCAATGAAAAGCTGTGGGTCAATAGCATGCCATGCATTGTTGAGAGTGAAGAGAAGATCCCGATTGCCCAGTATGGAGCTTCCAATATTGCACGCATGAAAGAGGTATACCGGCAAGGACTGCATCATCGGTATGGTTCACTCATGCAAACGATAGCGGGTATCCATTACAACTTTTCCTTGCCTGAAGAATTCTGGAATGTACTCGCAAAACAGGATGATGTTAAAAATATTCAAGACTACAAGTCGAAACGGTACTTTGGCTTGATTCGAAACTATCACCGGCTATCTTGGGTCACGGTTTATCTGTTTGGCGCCTCTCCTGCGGTTTGCCAAACCTTCCTGAACGATCGCGACCACTCCCTGACCCCGTTGCATCGTCATACATTCTATGGTCCAAAAGCGACTTCACTGAGACTAAGCAATCTCGGTTACAGCAATGAAGCTCAAAATGACATTCGTATTGACTACAACGATGTTGAGTCGTTTGTTCGATCATTACGGCATGCTATTCAAACTTCGTATCCTCCTTACGAGAGGATCGGAATAAAAACCAACGGACACTACCGACAGTTGAATTCGAACTTGCTGCAGATCGAAAATGAATTTTATGCATCGATACGCCCCAAGCGAGTGGCAAAATCTGGTCAGAGCCCATCTCGTGCACTATGTATTGGAGGGGTCGAATATGTTGAAATCCGCAATATTGACCTGAATCCATTTGTACCGATAGGCATTGATGCAGACTGCATCCGTTTTTATGACTTGTTGTTACTGGCCTGCCTCCTGTTGGACAGTCCGGATATGGACGATGTCGAATTCCGGATGACCGGAAAGAATCAACAGGAAATGGTTATGAATGGACGCAATCCGGATGCCCGTATCATGCTGGAAGATGGTGAAAAAAATTCCCATGAAAAAATGCATGAATTGCTGGATGCATTATTTCCCCTTGCGAAACTGCTCGATTCACTTGATGACAGCATTAACTATCGACTTTCACTTCAGGCACAAAGACTCAAGATTGATGACCCTGATTTGACGCCATCCGGTCAGATTGCAGATAAACTCCTCAACAATGAGGAAAGTTTTTTTGAGTTTGCAATGAATCTTGCCGAAGAAACCGAACGATACTTCAAGAATACTCAACTTGATGCCAGAACATCACGGAATTTCTGGCAGCTTTCGGAAGAATCGCACCAATCTCGAAAAGATATTGAAGCATCAGAATCAATGGGTTTTGATGATTTCCTGATTGACTACTTCAATCGACAGAATGCTCCCATGCCGACATGTGGCTGTGGCAATTAATAGTAATTTCTGGCATTCTCTGGAAGTACGAAGTGAGCGTAATGATTAAAACCACAGCCTTGCTCTACGTTCTTCGGGTATCCTCCATTTCAAGTCCTAGTCGATAACAAAATTCAACATGAACGACAAAACCAAGCATAGTTTCCAGACCCGGGAGGTGCATGATGGCGTGGTGCCCGATCCGACAACCGGCGCGATACTGACGCCGATTTACCAAACCACGACCTATGTTCAGGAGTCCGTAGATCAGTACCTGGATAAGGGATATTCCTACAGCCGTTCGGGTAATCCTACCGTAGCCGCGCTCGAGGAGAAAATTACTTCATTGGAAAACGGGGTCGGCAGTGCCTGTTTTGCGACAGGCATGGCTGCAACCAGTGCTACCATGATGGCTCTATTAAATCACGGAGATCATTGTATCCTGTCGGATGTCGTATATGGCGGAACGCATCGCCTTTCGACTCGGGTATTGGCCAGATTCGGCGTGGATTTCAGTCTTGTCGACACTTCAGATCCTGCCAATGTCGTTCGAGCACTGCGCCCTGAAACACGTCTGATTTTTACTGAAACACCTGCAAATCCGACCCTCAAGCTGACTGATATTGCAGCGGTTTCAGAAATTGCCAACGAGAAAAAAATCCCACATGTCGTCGATAACACTTTTCTGACGCCGTATTATCAGAGACCGTTGGAGCTTGGTGCTGACATATCCCTGCATTCAACCACAAAATTCATGGAGGGACACAATATCAGTGTTGGCGGTTCAATTACTGCAAACAACAATGAGACGCTCGAGTCGATCAGGTTCGTG
>JAPYNK010000020.1 GCA_028285825.1 Arenicellales bacterium
CTGCGCTGGACATTGCTCATGTCCAGTTGTTTCTGGGTAGGCGTGATGCGGATAACTTCAGTGGTTTTGGCAGGCAGATCCATCTGCACTGATGCCCGAGTCCGGCGCAACAGAACAGGGGCGAGCTTTTCGCGCAGCTCGGTCAGATTTCGATAGCCAAGCACCTTGCCTTTCTCGTCAACCACTCGATGATGATTCTGGAAACGGAAAGCAGGTCCCAAATGCCGGTCATCAATAAACTCGACTACTGAATGCAGGTCATCCAGCCGGTTTTCGAGCGGCGTACCGGAAAGCACCAGCGCAAAGGACGAATTCAGCGACTTGATGGCCCGACTCGTCTTGGCTTCCCAATTCTTGATGCGCTGCCCCTCGTCAAGCACAATGAGGTCCCAGGTCTCCTGGCGAATCAGGTCAACATCACGCAACACCTGTTCATAGTTGCACAAGGTAAAAAATGCCGGATTTCGATATTGCTCCGCCCGACCGGCGGCACTGCCAAGAACGATCTGGCAATCACGTTCACAAAAGCGCTTGATCTCGATTTGCCATTGAGATTTCAGTGATGCCGGCGAAATGACCAGCACTCGTTCGATACCTGCCTCTTCGGCCAGCATTTCTGCAACACCAATACCCTGTATCGTCTTTCCAAGACCCATTTCATCTGCGAGGACGGCACGACCTGCACCGACCGCAAACGCGATGCCATCAAGCTGGTATGGCAGCAGGGGCACTTTCAGCAGACTCTCGCGAAGCGGGTGGCTGGCGGGATCCTTCCGAATTTGGGCAACCCTTGAGGCGATTCGTTCTTGAAACAGCTTCCGTTCAATGTAGTGTTCGGCATCGGGGTAAATCAGGACGGATTCGCCTGTTTCCTCAAGCTTTCTTATACATCGAAGTAAACGATGCATGTCAGTGATGGGCACTTCCCTGTAGGAGCTGACGAGCTTTTCGCACTCCGGAGACAATGCCTCGGGCAACAGCATTCGCAACTGCAGGGTCTTGCCATACAGCAGGTGTACGGCGATCCGGTCCCGAACGTAGGCGCAATTACGCACTTTTGCCGGAAACCGCTTTTTAACCTTTCCCAGGACGTGCAGTATGTGCTTGCAGGTGCCCAGGGTGTTTTTTCGAAAATCCGGGCAGTTGCAATAGGAATCACCTTGTTCCCATCCACGCAGTGCAACTCGGTATGTTTTGCCTGAGTGGGCATTTGTAACCATGTAGTCGGTCCAGATTTTGCCATCATCCTGCGACTTGAAACGCATTTTTTCCGAACTCGCTCTCTCCTGCCGTTCCGCGATCTCGTTTTCGACCAGCTCCTCATCACTGAGATAGACAGTTTCAAGGTCTTCCGGGGGTGCCTCTGCCAGACCCAGCAGGGTTTTCTCCTCAAGAATCAGGGAAAAGGCGGCACCTACGTGAATACAGGCTGATTCCCCGCAGCTGCACTTCCATCTGAGGCCAGCAGGCATATCAGGGGTCGAAGTAATCTGCAAATCAGCCTCGAACAGGTTCAGGGAAAAACAATGGTCATCAAATACCACCTGCTCTTCCAGATCTATGTCATAACAGCCCCCGCTCAACAGCAGTTTTTGTCCATTTGGTTTCAGCAGCTTCACCGCCTGATCGTGAGTGAGATGGGATAGCCTGTCTTTCAAGGACAATTCCCTTTCAGGCTTGATCTGGTTATTCATTGTGTTCAGTCAGCAATCATCATGTGAATTATCAGTAGCAGTATTGGAATGCTGCATTTAGCCTACATTTTGCGTTCCGAAATCGTGAAGATCAAGATGCAGGCGACAAATACCAGCGAGCGATTCTTTCCAATCGAATCCGAGATCCAATTTACAGGGTGGTCTGATTTCTTCGGCTCTAGTTCCAAGTGCTTCAGAAGATATTTTCGCATTAATTTCCTGGCAGAACATCCGAAATTCGCATGCCTGTGCCTTGTCTGCAAAACAGTTCTTTTTCCGGAAAGAGAACTTGCCCGCCTGAAAAATTCAAATCATTAACAGCGATCGGAACCTAAATTACTACTGTAATTTCCCAAAACATACCAGAATTCAAGCCGGAATTAAACACGCTGTCGTTGATCTTGAAACACGAAACTCTCGCAAAGTCAAATTTCATCGATAATGTCAATTTGCGGCAATAGAGTAACAACCGAGCAGCAAGAAATTTGCCCGGATTCGAAGCAGTCCCAGAGGCATGGCTATTTCCTCGCAACCCCAATCAGAGTGGCAAATGAGAATTTTGACTCGGGATCATTTTCCCCTGCGGCACGAAAATAGGGAGTCCCCGCCCTGCCGGGGCGATTTCGTTTTCTGCCTTAAATATTCAAGGCAAGGGAATAACCCCTCAAAGCAGGACTTTTTTAGGGATAAAATTGAACCTCAAGGCTTTGCCATCTCATGGACTCGGAAATAGAATCAACTGTCCCGCTCTCCGGCTATAACTCAGAACAGGAAGATCCTCATTTATGTCATCAGATAATATCCTGAACCGGGCTCGTGACGTCATTCAGATTGAAGCAGACGCCATTAATGCCCTCTCGGGCAGGCTTGATGATCATTTCACCAAAGCCTGCAAAATGCTCATGGAGTGCGAAGGCCGGGTGGTCGTCATAGGAATGGGCAAATCGGGACACGTTGGCGGCAAAATCGCAGCAACCCTGGCCAGTACCGGAACTCCGGCATTTTTTCTCCATCCGGGCGAAGCCAGTCACGGAGACGCTGGCATGATTACAACCGGGGATTTAGCATTGACCATCTCAAATTCAGGAGAGACTCTGGAGATTGTTGGCATCATCCCAGTCATCAAACATTTGGGAATCAACATGGTTGCCATGACCGGCAATCCCGACTCGACTCTGGCTGTCGAATCCGATGTTTGTCTTGATATTAGTGTCGAGAAAGAAGCCTGCCCTCATAATCTTGCACCAACTTCCAGCACCACCGCAACCCTGGTCATGGGAGATGCCATCGCCGTTGCAGTCCAGCACATGAGGGGATTTTCTGCCCAGGACTTTGCCCGCACTCATCCGGGAGGAATGCTGGGCAAGCGCCTGTTGCTGT
>JAPYNK010000200.1 GCA_028285825.1 Arenicellales bacterium
TCGGTTCTCCGGGGTTTCCATTCCTCTATCCCTTACCTGTTGAAAAACGCTTGATATTCGCGCATGGGCGTACTGAATGTAGTAGACCGGGTTTTCCGAACTTTCCGATTTTGCCAGATCGAGATCAAAGTCCATGTGCTGATCAGAACGCCTGAGCACGTAGAAAAACCGGGCCGCATCATTGCCTACTTCCTCTCTCAGCTCACGGAGCGAAACAAACTCTCCATCCCGGGTTGACATGGAGACTTTCCGGGAATCTCGATACAGGACCGCAAACTGCACCATCAAAAACTCCAGTCGATCAGCCGAATTTCCCAAGGCCCGGAACGATGCTTCTATACGCTTGGTATATCCATGATGGTCTGCACCGAATATATTGATGATTTGATCATAGTTTCGCTCTGCCTTGTTGAAATGATACGCAATATCTGAAGCAAAGTAGGTTTTGCTGCCGTTGGCCCTGACCACCACGCGATCCTTGTCATCCTCGAAATCGGTAGAACGAAACCAGGTGGCATCATTTTTGACGTAAAGGTAGCCGTTTTCCTCGAGATGCGCCAGCGAGGCATCAATATCCCCATTATGGACGAGCTGGCTTTCGGGAAACCACCGGTCAAAAACCACTCCGAATTCTGCAAGGTCCTGCTTGATGTCCTGTACTATCGATTGACTGGCCATATCAAACAGGATCTGATAGTCATTGCCCAGTCCGGTCTTGGCCCGCTTGATCAACTCATCAATATTCTCTTCATCGTCTTCCGGCAAGCCCTGAAACAATGCTTCAGCCTGTACTGCAAATCTCCTGTCATGTCTCTCAAGGAGTTGTTTCGAGATAATTCGAATGTAATCGCCCTGATATCCCCGGTTCGGGAACTTGTCGACAAGGCCAAGCTGTTCGAGATAGCGAATCCATATACTCAAGGCAAGGATGTCCATCTGGCGCCCGGCATCATTCACATAGTATTCCTTCTCGACGTCATACCCTGCATACGACAGGATTCTGGCCAGGGCATCGCCATAGGCGGCACCGCGCCCATGACCGACATGCAAGGGTCCTGTTGGATTGCTTGAGACAAACTCCAGCAAAACTTTCAGGCCATTCTCAAGCCGGGACCTGCCGTAATCGGGGCCTGCAATTCGAATCTCGTCTATCAGTCCAAGATAAGCCTCGGAATGCACGTAAAAATTAATGAATCCGGGTCCTGCAATCTCGCAACGATCGAGAATTTCACGATCGGTTATGAGCTCGACAATGACCTGGGCACATTCCCTCGGTGAAATGCCCTCTCGCGAGGCCAGCTGCATCGCGATGTTGGTTGTGAAGTCACCGTGTGCTCCACTGCGCGGCCTGTCAATGACGATGTCATCGGGGAAAACCGTGAGATACCTTCCCTGTTGCTGCAAATTTGCAAGTGCCTGAGAGACAAGCCCCCGTACTTTTTCCTTCATGAATGCGACCTAATCATGCCGTCTGAGAATGTCAATCGGCGATTGTATTCGGATGAAACAACGAATCGGAAGCGAAACGCATCGTCTTTCAGGTTGTATTGCCCTGGTCCCGTTCAATGCTCAAGCCATGCCCTGACTAATAGGTCGGATCGTACATGAACTCTTTAATATGACTTTCGATATCGGCAGGTCGAGGCAATTGGGCAATATCCTTATCCCAGGCATGGCTCGCAACCGCGGTCGCTATATTGAGCGATACCCGGCGAATCTTTTCCACTCTGGGATAGACAGAGCCATGCTCAATGTCATCCTCGGTCAAGGACTCCGCCAGAACCTTGGCGGCAACCAGAAACATCTCATCCGGTATGTATTTAGCCTTGCAGACAATTGCGCCAAGACCAACTCCGGGGAAGATGTAGGCATTATTTCCCTGACCGGGCCGGATTAGTCGGCCATCATAAACGATGTCGTCAAAGGGACTGCCACTGGCAAATATTGCCCGCCCATCGGTCCATTGATAGGCTTCTTCAGCCGTACACTCTGCTCGACTGGTCGGGTTTGACAATGCGAATATTCCCGGTTTTGACCTGATTGATGCCATTTTGCGGACGATCTCCTGAGTAAAGGTCGCTGGCGAGCCGGTTGCCCCTATCAGGATATCCGGGCGGTGGATATCGATCGCATCCAGTAGTTCACACTCTTCCACGTCGTGCGCATAGCGCTGGATGTAATCCGGCAGGTTTGGCAACCCTTTGCGAATCAGTCCCTGCCGGTTGAAAAACCACAGTCTCCGAGTCGCTTCTTCTTCATTGACTCCGCTTTCAATGAGTGCCTCGACAATCAGGTTTCCCATGCCGGTCGCCGCTGATCCAGCCCCGAGAAACAGAAATTTAAGATCTCGGAAATCGACTCCTGAAAAGCGGGTCGAGGCATAAATTCCGGCCAGTACCACGGATGCAGTGCCCTGGATGTCATCGTTAAAGCACAATGCCCTCTCGCGATAGGCATTCAGGTGGGCAAATGCATTATCGGCCGTGAAATCCTCAAACTGAATCAGCACGCCGGGAAATGCATCCTGGGCAGCTTCGATGAACTCATCCATGAGACTGAAATATTCATCGCCCTGCAAACGCGGCTGACGCAACCCAAGATAGATGGGATCTGCAACCAACTCTTCGTTGTTGGTGCCCACATCAAACATCACCGGCAAGGTTTGGTCCGGCGAGATTCCAGCACAGGCACAATAAAGGCCAAGCTTGCCAAGCGGAATGCCCATTCCGTTTGCTCCAAGATCGCCCAAACCCAGAATTCTCCCGCCATCCGTAATGACGATAATGCGTACATCACGGTTAGGCCAGTTATGCAGAATTTTACGGATCCGGCCACGGTCCCTAGCCGTCACGTAAAAACCTTTTTCGGTGCGGAATATGCTGGCAAATTCACGACAGGCCTGCCCGACGGTCGGGGTATAGACAATGGGCAGCAATTCCTGAAAATTGTCCATGATCAGTCTGAAAAACAATCGCTCGTTACGATCTTGCAGCATGGACAGAAAAATATATTTCTCAATATCGCTTTCCTTGCGACGCATGTTGGCAAGCACACGCTTGATTTGGGTGTTCATTGAGCCCACAGCCGGCGGCAAGAGCCCACGCAACCCGTACCGGTCACGTTCTTCCTCGGTGAATGCGGTCGACTTGTTGCATGCGGCACTGTGCAGCAGCTTGACGCCCGTTAACCCATGCTCATTGTTGCTCATTTTCTTTCTCCTGTCTGATGCTTGATTGTACCTTGTCAAAATAGGCATTCTTCATCGCATTTTCAAAATCCCGGTTGTTGTCATATTGATAGCCGAATACCGGCTTCCATAAATCATGGGGTTCCATGCAAAGATAAAAGAACACGCGCTCATGCCAATGCTCAAACGCATCATATACAGCACTGAACATGTCAATCTTGACATGTTCGGGATAGGATAGTTTTCCAGCACATTCTTCAAGTGGCATTTGCAGAATTTTGCTCTTCAGATTTCGTTTTCGGATGGTTTTCATAACCGCTCGGGTATAAGTCAGGGTTCCCAGTGAAACCATGGCGACTTGATCCGGGTCAAAGGTCTGTACCAGCGTATGCGCAAGGTCCGTATAGTCCGGTTCCCATCCCGAATAATGAACAATCGGATGAAAATGAAATCCTACCAAAACCCCCTTTCTGGCCATCGCATGTGCCGCATCCAGGCGTTGCCGCAGACTGGCTGTTAAATGCTCCTCATGGTCAATAATCACCTGTGCATTTAGCGACCAGGTACAGATCACGTTTTTCGGAACCGGGTTATCCAGTAACCATCCGATATTTCTGGATTTGGTTTTGAGTTCAAGCAGGACGTTTGGATTTTGTTCGGCAAATGTGCAAAGAGCCTCAAGTACACCCTGGTGGTTTCCCCACATCAATGAATCGGATGACTGCCCCGTTCCAATATGGTAGAGCCGATCACTCTTAAACTTCAGCCTTTGCAGTCTGGATGAAAAATCCGGGTCAAATGCGCCATATCGCTTACCCTGCACAGTTCCTGTTGCGTAAAGCGCATTTCGTGAGCCTTGCTGCGAACAAAGTCCTGAACCTGTTCGCTCAACAGACTGAACGACGAATGTTCTACGATCTTCTCAAACTTGGCGCGATAGGTTGAGTCGGAATGCATGAATGCCAGGCGATCTGATTGAGTCAGCAGGTATAATCTACCGGTGAATACCGAAAACTCCTACGACACTTTCAGAACGGATAAATCAGTGAATTTGCAGAAAACCGGATTTCTTTCGGCGAGAGCTGAAATTGATTCGTGGCCCTGGTTTTGATTTTATCACCAATTCACCAAAGCAGCGAAATTACCGCAAGACCTGAAAGAACCTTTCCTGTTGGTGCAGCCTGACGACACGCATTGCCAACAGGTCCCTGCAGGAATTCAAGATTGAATCATTCAGCCGTCCCCACAGATCAGATTGACCAATGCCTGCCGCAAACGCAGTGTACGCTTTGTGGCTATCCTGGCTGTTGGGAATATGCAGAGGCCATCGCCCACGGACATGCAGAAATCAACCAGTGCCCACCTGGAGGAACTATCACGATCTCTGCGTTGGCAACATTGCTGAATCGTCCTGAAATCCCCCTCAATGAAAAGCACGGGGTTCAGAAAAGGAAGAAAGTGGCCCGGATCCGGGAGATCGACTGCATTGGCTGCAAACTGTGCATGAAGGTCTGCCCAGTGGATTGCATTGTCGGTGCCGACAAGCGCCTAGCCTCTGGCCAGACTTTACCGAAGAGCAGGTAGTGCGAGCCCGCATTGATGTTCATCATAAACTCGAGAGGAAAAAGAAACATGCTTCGGAGTGCTCATCGGACATGACGCCGATCGGCCGTAAACGACTCCGACGGGAAATCAAGGCGGCCGTCAAGCGCAAAAAATCTGCCCGTAACGATGATTCATGAACGCTGCTGCAATTTCTGAAACCTTCGCCAGGCTGGCCAGGAACAATCCTGCCCCGACTACTGAACTCGCGTATCGCTCTGAATTTGAATTGTTGATCTCTGTAATTCTGTCTGCCCAGGCAACCGATATTTCCGTGAACAAGGCCACCCGTAATCTATTTCAAATCGCCAATACCCCTTCGGCAATCCTTGCGCTCGGTTTGGACGCAAGCTGATGAAGCGGGTTCCGAATCGATTCAAGAAGAATGCCCATCATTGGCTAATTCTTCATGGTCGGTACGTGTGCACGGCACGCAAGCCAAAATGCGGATCGTGCGTGATCAATGATCTCTGCAACAGTGCTTTCAAGTTCAATTAACCGGCTTTCTCAAGTCATGTCCATAAAACCCGGTTTGGTCCGCCCATCTCTACCTGCAAAAGGCCTTTGATGAACTCAGTCGGAAATTGCGGACCGCTTGTCAAGAGACTTCTGAAAGTTTTTTGCCGTATCGAAAAAAACTTTTTATCAATGGCTTGTGATTCGATTAATGGCATTGATGAAGATGCCATTGACAGTGGCCCGGCGTTTCGCCTGCCTGTTTTCAAGTGGTCAGCTTTGAACCCATATGGCCAAAGCAATGTTCTCATGCCTGATGCCATGCATCCAGTTTCAGGACGCCCCCAAGTGTCCGGTCTTGCGGTCTGCACCTGCCTAACCACATGACTCTAGCACAGGCCTGATACGGAAAAGTCGGGATTGTCAGCATTTCGGTGCTGTGCGAACGCCTTGAGATCCTGATCGCAGCCAATGCCGGGACAAGAAGGTGAAAGGGCATTTATCGGTTCAGAAATTCTTTCCGACGAAAAATTCGTCCTGGATGTCCCCGATCAAGGTTAGTAGTGGTCGAGTGAAAGGGTATAATCCCCGCATTGCTGTTTTCACTCAAAAACACGGCACCTCTTTTCTGATTAAGGGATAACTGATGGATATCAAGGTTAGACACAACTTCACGCAAACACTCAAAGATCATGAATGCCCCCCCTTGCGTCGGGCAAAGCTCTCTGAACTGCAAATCAATACCGGTTACTTGTGCAATCAGGCCTGTGAGCACTGCCATGTAGAAGCCGGACCCAAACGGACCGAGCTAATGACCTGGGAGACGATGCAGCGCATACTAAAATGGATTGATCACAATCATGTCAAATCGGTCGATATCACCGGTGGTGCACCCGAGTTAAACCCTCATTTTCGGCAATTTTGCGATGCTCTGAGATCTCGCAATGTCGCGATTACAAGTCGTTGCAACATCACGGTTCAATTTGAACAGGGGCAGGAATACCTCGCAAGCTGGTATGCCGAACGCAGGATTCGTCTGGTCTGCTCACTTCCCTGCTACAGTCGCAAGAATGTCGACCAGCAACGCGGCAAGGGCGTATTTGACAAGAGCATTCAGGGGCTATTGAATTTCAATCAGCATGGCTATGGGATAGACCCTGACTTGATCCTTGATTTGGTCTACAATCCAGTCGGGCCCTATCTGCCGCCTGTTCAGTCATTGCTTGAGGTCGATTACAAGAAAGCTCTTTCGGAAGACTTCGGCATTGTCTTCAATCGACTTCTGGCACTAACCAATCTGCCCGTAAAGCGTTTTCGCCATTTCCTGGAGAGAACCAATCAGCTGGGAGATTATCAGCAGCTTCTGGCAGAGAACTTCAATCCTCTCACCGTTGAGCATCTGATGTGCAGACACCTGATCAGCGTGGACTGGCAAGGGAATGTCTATGACTGCGACTTCAACCAGATGATCGGCATGCATCTGGGAAGGGGAAACCCTGCCAAACTGTGGGAGCTCGAGGCAGGCGGCCTCGCTGACAATCTGATCCGGGTGGGCGATCACTGCTATGGCTGTACTGCCGGTGCCGGCAGCAGCTGTGGCGGCACTCTGGATTAATCAAGTTTTTGACAAGGCTACCCCTTACCAGACTCCGTTAAATCTATGCCTGGCTGAAAACCCATAGCAGAACGGCATATCTGGCAAGCTTGCCAAGAAAAATCATGAGCGAGCATAACGCAACGGGCAATCTTAGGTACCCGGCTGCCAGGCAGAGCGGATCCCCCACAACCGGCATCCAGGAAAACAATAACGCCATCGGACCCCATTTCGCTACTCGATTCAGGGCCCGATCTTCCAGCTTGAAACGCTTTTGAATGCTCTGGTGCCAGGACATTTTCGATAATCCCCGTTTGAGCACCCAGCCAAGTGCAAACATGAGACAGCCTCCTGTCGTATTGCCAGCTGTAGCTACCGCCAACAGGATGAATACCGGGTATTTATCTGACTGGAAAAGATAATACAGCAGTAATTCCACGCCGAATGGAGCGAGTGTGGAGGCAAGTACCGAACCAAAAAATAAACCGGCAAGTTCCATCAGTTGTTGGACAGTCAGCTCCAGGGAACCTCAAGGGGCATGCCAGCCAATCGCAGTGAAGGAAGCGAAACGGTTGTTCAGAGCAGTAATTCGATAAAGGATGCTATGCCACGTGCAAATTCTGTCTCAAGAGGAAACGACAACATGCCCATGACCGAATACCCCAGTATCCATGGCATCAGATAAAACCGAATCATATAGAAGAACCAGGCAACATACAGAGGCACCAGACCCTCGACCAGAAAGCCCGGGGTGATCGGCTTGAACAGTCGTATCAGGGGGTCCGTATATTTGACAAAGACACGCATAAAAAAGAATTTGCTGTCCTGCGGAAGAAATATTCCCATTCCGAAGCGTCCGATCAGGGTCCACATGACCATTCCCATGATGTAATCAAAGGTCAACAGCCAAATTGGAAATTCTGCATACATGGTGAATGACGAGTGGTTGAGACATGATTGACGAGTGGACTGAAGATCCTCAATTCCCGCAAGGTGCAGTATATCGAATTGAGAGGATGTTGGTAAGCTCTGCGATTATCCGTGGTTTTGGAAAAAACCCGATTCTTTCCGGCAAGTGCCCGCAGGACAGCCGGGAACCAGTTTGGCCGGAAATGGTAAAAACAGCAGGAGTCCGTCCTACCCTGCTTGTGCGAAAATTCTCCTGAAGCCATCGAAAATCATGACGGATCATATTGGCTTGCGACCTTGTTCGC
This sequence comes from Arenicellales bacterium, assembly GCA_028285825.1. Classification (GTDB taxonomy): domain Bacteria; phylum Pseudomonadota; class Gammaproteobacteria; order Arenicellales; family Poriferihabitantaceae; genus Poriferihabitans; species Poriferihabitans thioversatilis. The sequence goes on from JAPYNK010000200.1 coordinate 8,054, forward strand.
CTCACACCATGCCGGCATATTGATTTTGAACTGCATGTCCTGCATGCCTGGTCCCTGTATTTTCCAGATAATACCGATTTTTGTCCATACCCGGTTTGGCCGGGTCTTGATGTCTGAGGCCGGAATTACCACCCTGCCACTGTCTTGAACCTCGGGATTTCGTGCTTGAATGCATGACTCGCAGACGCTTCTGCATGCAGCAAGGAATATTTTCCGGCTGAAAATTCGGCTGTCCTGCAGTAATAAACCGGTATGCGCGGGAAAACGCCATGCCGTTGCCGGATTTTGAACAAGAGGACGATGAACGGTTAGCCGGAAGCGGGGTCTGGCGTCCGGCATCCGGTCTCAGGCTTTATTCTACACACATATGCTCCATGCCGGCTCGCAAGCCCGAAAAAAAACCGGGGACGAGCCCCGGTTTTCAATGCACATGAAGATTCAGGCTTACTTCGCAGCCTGAGCCTCAATTATTGTCTTTCCAGCCGGTACACGGGTATCGTCCACCATGGCCTGAATTTCTGCATCGGGTTCCGGAGTCATCAGAGAGACAACAACCATGCAAATCAGGCTAACTGGCATTCCAATTATGCCAAATCGCAGATGGTCGATGCCAATCCAGGGATCCATTCCAGCGAACCTGACCATGTACAGATACCAGGTTCCAGCCACGAATCCACCAATCATGCCGGCTATTGCGCCCTGACGATTCGCCCGTTTCCACCAGATGCCCAGCACGATCGGGAATAGCAATCCAGAGCATGCGAAATCGAACGCCCATGCTACCGCACCCAGAATGCTGGTCAATTTCAAGCTTGCAACAAATGCACCTGCTGCACCGATGCCCAGCAACAAGGCGCGGGCAACCAGAAGACGCTTCTTGGTTTCAGCGTTCGGATCGATGATCTTGTAGTACAAGTCATGCGACAGGGCATTGGCAATAGCGAGAAGCAGGCCATCTGCTGTCGACATCGCTGCAGCCATACCGCCTGCGGCAACCAGTCCGGAAATCACGTAGGGCAATCCTGCAATCTCGGGTGTTGCGAGCACTACGATATCCCCACGCATGAAGAATTCGTTCAGCTGGAGGATTCCATCACCATTGGCATCGATAACCTGAAGAAACCCAACGTTGCTCCATTTTTGAACCCATTCCAGAGCGTTGACTTCGGTGATCGACTTGCCGATGAGACTGGTTGACAGATTTGGATCCAGAATTTGCAGTTTCACAAAAGTTGCAAGTGCGGGAGCCGTGCAATACAACAGGAAGATGAAGAACAACGACCATGCAACGGACTGCCGTGCCGCTTTCACGGAAGGAGTAGTGAAGTAACGCATCAGGATATGAGGCAGAGATGCCGTTCCTGCCATCATGCACAATACCAGTGTCACAAACTTCCAGCTAGCAAGCGCACCCTGGCCGGCTTCAGCATAAGGAACGGTCAAGGCCCTTAGACCCCCTGCTGCACCGCTTACTGCCTCGAGGGTACCCAGGCCATGCAACTGCTCAAGTTCGGTAATTCGAGCCACAGCATCGCCATAAACCAGCTGGGGTATCAAGCCAAAACCCTGCTTGTTTGACATCCAGAATACCGGTACAAGATACGCGATGATCAGTACGATGTACTGAGCAACCTGTGTCCAGGTGACCGCACGCATGCCTCCCAGCATTGAACACAGCAAGATTCCCAATAGTCCAAACCAGACCCCGACTTCAAAGGGAATCTGCAAGGCGCGGGCTGCGATGGTACCGGTCGCATTGATCTGGGCCGTCACATAAGTAAATGAAGCCACGACAAGGATGACCACCGCACAAAAACGACTGAGCTTTCCGCCATAGCGTGTCCCGATGAAATCGGGAACCGTATAACAGCCAAACTTGCGCAGATAGGGAGCCATCAATGAAGCAACAAGGATGTAGCCGCCGGTCCATCCGACTACAAACGCAAGGTAGCCGTGACCACCGAAGTAGATACCACCGGCCATGGCAACAAACGAAGCCCCGGACATCCAGTCTGCTGCGGTCGCCATACCGTTGAATACGGTGGGCACCTGTCTGCCCGCCACGTAGTAGGCCCCAACTTCCATGGTCCGGGACAGGAATCCAATCGCCGCATAAATAAATACTGTGAAAGCTACGAACAGGATACCGATGGTGTCAGCACCCACTCCCATCTGCTCAAGGACTGCCATCAAGATGACAAATACGAGGAATCCCCCCGTGTAAGTGCCATAAATCTTGGGCAAGTTACTAATAAAATCGCCTTTAAACATTTTCTTATTCCTCCTCGGCAAATCCATATTGCAGGTCGATCTTGTGCTGTGTACGAGCGAACCAGAAAATAATTATTACAAAAGCAACTTCTGAACCCTGTGCAGCCATGTAGAATCCCAATGGAAACCCCAGAAAAGAAAACGCATTCAATGCGCCTGCAAACCAGTGTACGACAAAGGAGAAAAATGCCCATAACGACAAAGTAATGATCATTAGACGCTTAGTGCTTTGCCAATGCATCAACCTATTATCGGCTTCATTCATAGAAATAACCTCCGATTTGAGTTATATATCTCGGACCAGCGTCACCAGACACCGGGACCGCTCCCGTTATTGATTTAGTTTTTTTCTTAATAAGAACGTAGTGCCTATAATACTCCTCTTGAGAGCCAACGTCATGTTAATTTTTCATTAAGGAACGATTAAGATTTAGTTCAGCAAACGCAGGATTACGGATGGATCTCGATAAAAACCCCCCTCCTGAATCGTTTCCGGCACTTCAATTGTGGGCAAAACGAAATATCAACCTATTGTTTTCCAGGGATACATGGATTACCTTTGGAGAATATATCGGGCTTGGACGCCCGGTCGGCAATCAACCCATCTCTACTGTGCAGGAGCTGGCTGCCTTCGTAGCCAGCCGATCAAGCCATGTCGCCCAAAGCACACTCTACGGGTACTTGAAAACCCGTGCGGGCACTCGCTTTCCTTCTCTCTTTGAAAACGCGGACATGCTGGCTTCGATCAATTTGGCAAAATGGCATATTTATGTTGCATGCATCTCGGACCTTGCCGCATACATGGGGGTCTTGCTGCATCTTCGAACGGGTATGGAAAACCCCCGAATTGCGGATATCATGAACAGGACCGTTGAACAGATCATTGAAGATATTGGCATGCCTGATGAGGCTGGGGATGATCTGGGCGAGTCCTTCGAGACTCTGAGAATTCGTATCAGGAATATGGACTTTACAGATCATGAGGACGGCGAGGACATGTTTTCGGTAAGCCCCGCAGCTCTGTATCGATGGGCACCTATTGCTGATAACCTCAAACGTTTCGACAAAATACCGGTTGAGAATTCAGTACGCTTCAAATGGAAAGAGGTTCGAGACAAGGCCCGCAAGCTCCTGGATGCAGAAACATTACTCGCTACCGCAGAACCTGGCCGATAAGACAAAACCGAAGAGGAGTCCGGTCATCCATAAATCGGCCCTTTTCGTTGCCAGTTTTCCATACGCATGACGGGCCAATGCCTCAACAATACGCATTAATGGTCCAGTTTTGGCTCCCAACACGGTTATTGTCAAGTTCACGCTGCAGCGGGATGCTTGCATCGCAAGTGAATCGCCTGAATCGCAGTCTCGAGCTCATCAGACAGCGTGAGGTCTACGCTATCAATATTCTGCTTCAACTGATCCGGATTTGTAGCGCCTATGATGTTCGAGGTAACAAATGGCCGGGAATTTACAAAAGCCAGAGCCATATCAGCGGGATGCAGGGAGTGACTCTCGGCAAGCCTGGCATACTGAACGATGCATTCCTTGGCTTGCTCACTCTCATATCGGGTCAGAAAATTCGGAAAAAGTGCTTTCCGGCTACCCGCCGGAGTCCTGCCGCCGATATACTTGCCGCTCAATGATCCCATCGCAAGGGGCGAGTAAGCCAACAGTCCGATGCCTTCGCGGAAGGCGTATTCACTCAATCCGTGTTCATAGACCCGATTGAGCAGGCTGTAGGAATTCTGGACCGATACGATTCGCTGGCATCCCTGTTTGGAAGCCTCAAGGTACTGGCTGACTCCCCAGGGAGTTTCATTGGATACCCCGATACACCGAACCTTTCCGGAATTCACCAGTTCAGTCATGGTTTCCATGGCCTCAAGTATCGGCGTCTCGTCTGCTGTCTGCTTGTGTACATACGATGCACCTGCTTCTCCCCATAATCCCAATCTGCGATCCGGCCAGTGGATCTGGTAAAGGTCGATATAGTCTGTATTCAGTCTCTTCAGACTGCCATGGATCGCTGCGATAATCTGGGCACGATTAACGCGAGTTTCACGGACATCCCGAATCCATGAGCGATCACTTCTTCCCGTGACCTTGGTCGCCAGTACAACATCATGTCGTCGACCGGTCCGTTTGAGCCAGTCTCCAATACAGCGCTCCGTATCGCCCTGAGTCTCTTTACGAGGCGGCACGGGATACATCTCGGCAGCATCCCAGAAATTGACCCCATGCTCCAGGGCATAATCCATTTGCGCCAATGCTTCCTCTCGGGTATTTTGCTCGCCCCAGGTCATGGTGCCCAGACAAATCAGGCTGACCTGTATTCCTGACTCTCCCAATTCGCGATATTTCATGCTTTCTCCCTTTACCCGGGTTGTGACCGGAAACGTCTTCGCAACTGCCTTATTCTACTCATGCTGCCGCCTATCTGGAACATTGCCGATCAATATCCGGTCAATCTACGGTCGGAACGGTTCATTCAAGGCATCATGGCCTGCTCGCGCCAAATTGCGATATTATTGCCATTTTACGCCTGCCGTCCATTTGCATGATCACGTCCAGCCAGACCATCTGCCAGTTCAGGGAATCCGGAGCAGTTGTGCTACGCGGATATTTCAAGGACTGGATCGAACCCCTGCGAACAGGAATCGAAAGGAACATGGCATCGCCAGGCCCATGGGTTCGTGATTATACTGACTCCGAAAAGGGGCGATTCTTTGGTGATTACTGCAACTGGAAGCGCATTGGCGAATATCGCGATTTCCTGTTCAAGTCACCAGCCGCCAGAATTGCCCGGGAACTCATGGGAAGCCAGCAGGTCCGGCTATTTCATGAACACGTGCTGATCAAGGAACCCGGAACATCAATACCCACACCATGGCATCATGACCAACCCTACTATTGTGTAGATGGCAGGCAGAACTGCAGTATTTGGCTGGCACTCGACCATGTGCCGCATGAATCCTCGCTGGAGTTTGTTGCACGCTCTCACCTTCTGAACAGGCTGTTCCAGCCCGAGCGATTTGATAAAAGCCCTCTTTATGAAGACTCTGAATATGCAACAGTACCCGACATTGATGCCAACCGCGATTCACATGACATTCTGAGATGGGAGCTTGAAAGCGGTGATGCCGTTGCCTTCCATTTTCTGACCCTGCATGGGGCTCCCGGCAACCGTTCTCCCGAGCGGCGGAGACGGGCATTTTCCAGTCGCTGGATCGGGGATGACGCCGTGTTTGCGGTTCGGAAAGGACGGACATCGCCACCTTTCCCGGATTGCCGGCTTCGGCATGGCGAGCCTATGCGCGGCGATGATTTCCCGTTGATTCCGGGTTGAGAAGGTTCAATGGGTTTTCCGATGATCCGCATTCATGCGGGAAGGTTTCGGGGGTGATGCATCGAAGACCATATTGTCAGCATTCAAGGCACAGAACTGTCGGCTTTTTGCCCGGGCAATCAGGGTAACCCCCAACTCTACCGCAAGCTCATAGCCCATGTTTGTGGTGCCGTTTCTGGACACCAGAACCGGGATTCCCATCAGAGCCGACTTCATCACGATTTCCGAAGTAAGGCGGCCAGTCGTATAGAAGATCTTGTCATGTCCGGGCATGCCGTTAATCCACATCTCGCCAGAAATTGTATCCATGGCATTATGCCGCCCGACATCTTCAACAAACATCATCACTTCACCTGCCTGGCATAGCCCACACCCGTGTACGGAGCCCGCTGCACGGTAGGCCTTGTTGTAATCCTTGACTCGATTCAGGACTCTGTAAATTTCCGACTGCCTTACTGTTGTTGGAGACAAGCGGTGCTCATAGAGCTTGTCCAGGGTACAGCTGAGTATGGTCCCCTGGCCACAGCCGGTGGTGACAGTCTTGCGCGATGTATCGAAGCCTTGCAGTCCCTTGCCATCGCGGGTTGTAACTTCAGCAAGTTCACGGTCCCAATCCACCTGGACTGACTTGATTTGCCCGGGATGTTCAAACAGCGCCTGATTTCTCAAATACCCCAATACCAGAAGTTCCGGCCGACTGCCGAGAGTCATCAAGGTCACCAGCTCTTCGCTATCCACCTTGATTGTGAGCGGCAACTCATCAACGATATTGATCTGCTGGTCTATCCCATACTGGTTTTTGGAATTCACCTGATGAATGGATTCCAGTCCCTCGTGGGTGAGTTCCGGCAACAGGCCAAGATAGGGGTCTGAACTGCTGTAGCGAACTTGCTCAACAGAAACTTCCGAAGACGGGACGGATCGTGTCATAATTGAAGATGGAAACCAAACGGTAATTTTCGCTATGTCGGGACCTGCCATGAATCAACAGGGAAAACAGGAGGACGGAAAAATCGATCCAATTAGCTGTCTGTTTCACGGTATTTCACTGATTTTAGCATTATCATTGAACGTTGATGTCAAATTTCAGCAAATTCTGCTTTTCGCGCTTTCATTCCACCGTCTCGAAATGCGGTAGGACCACGCTCCATGCCTGAATAAATCATGCCCGAAATACAATTTGAAGCCTCTGAACGTGAAGTTGTCATGCCGGTTTCGGTAGCACTTCAAAGAAAACTGAATGCCGACAGTGCGTGGGGCCTGCCCCAGTGGTCGGCATACGCCATCATTTGCGATAGCCAGCCCAGCGTTGCAGCGGACAAGATGCGGATTCATGATGATGGCACTCATGTCCGATATCTATGGACCGGCATGTCGGTACACCTGTACAAGGATGGCAATGAAGGCTACTGGTACAATCTGCTTTCAGACATGCCTTATCTCTTTATTGTGTGTGATGGCAATCCGAACGACATGGAAATCGAGCCGGTTTTTGTAACCGCCAATCAGGATGAAGCTACCGGTGATATGGAGGCAGAACGGGTTGTGCTCGAAATCCCGATGCCCGATGAAATGCGCAGTATTGTCGAGCGATACGTGGTTACTCATTATGTTCCCGAAACCAGGAAAAAGCGCAAACGCAAAGACTGGCTGAGTGAATCCGAATATGTCAAAAAAGCAGGCAACAGACACTGATCAGGAAGCCTTCCTGTCGCGCTGGTCCCGACTCAAGTCGGAGCATGCTGAGCAGGCTATTGAAAATGAGCTTGCCAAAACCGGGGAAACGAAAGGTCAGCCGGACGCCGAGAGTGATGGAGAATCCGATGAGGAAGAACGAATTCTCACTGATGAAGATATGCCGCCCATCGAAAGTCTCGATGAAAACAGCGATTATTCACTCTTCATGTCAAAGGGCGTCAGTGAAAACCTGCGCCGCATGGCTCTACGCAAGCTTTTTTCCCAGGGTGTATTCAATATCCGGGACGGCCTGGATGACTATGACGATGACTTCACGACCTTTGAATCGCTGGGCGATTTGGTCACCTCTGACATGAAGCACCGTGAAGAGATGAAGGAGAAAGCAAGGCAGAGAGAGCTGGATGAAGAGCAGCAGGAAGCTGCTGGTGACGATGAAGCGCCTGATACCGTCGAGAGTGAAGTCGAAACAGAACCCGAGGATGACAATGGGCCGGCAGCAGATACAATCGTTGACCAGACTGGCTCCGACAACAGCAAGGACGATAATCCATCCCCTTAATCCCTTCTCATTTCTTCCCGGTCCAATGCAGTTTCCGCATGCAGTGGCAGGCTCCAGCGGCTATTACCTGCGAGCCCTGCCCGGAGACCAGCCAAGCAACATGGCATACCCGAGCGGGGCATTGACTTCATGGCTGATCATGAACCGACTGACAGTCAGGACAGGAGATACGCAGATAAGCCAGGCTTACGAAGAATATGTCATTTTGCCGTTACCGGGATTGCGACTCTGTCGATGGTATTGAGAGAATTTGCTGCGGTCATACGCATACCGAATTGAGTCCGGACCATAACAGCCCTTGAGATTGTCCAGCAAGTGCTGATTGGGACGAATTTTCCAGTTCTCACCCAGCGATATACAGCCCGTGGTCCCCGCATACTGGGTGTATCGAATCTTGAGCGACACATGACCGTCTCGATGTTGCCCCAGCAATTCTTGCAAATGCTTAACGGCATTATCATCAAGCAAAGTCTCCCGCCATACCAACTCCAGGGCAATCAGACCCTCATTTCTCAGCTCCTCCATGTCCATGAGCATGTTGGCAGTCAGCTGATAACGGTCAATCAAGTCATTGTGATCCCATTCGCCAATTGCAACCAATACCCTTTCTTTTTCGATTTTGTTTATAAATTCCTGATACTTTTCCGGAAACAGTCGAATCTCAATCTGACGCCGGGCATCCTCAAGGGTAACCAGTCCGATTCGGCCTTTTTTTGAGTCGATACTGCGAATGTTCGTGACAATACCGGCAAACATTCCCTTTTTCGAACTGCTCAGATCCAGATCAGCAAGATCCTCGGTTATCACTTCCTTCAACTCCGACTTGTGCAGGTCAACAGGATGCCCGGTCAGATAAAAACCCAGAACCTCTTTTTCATTGGCTAAACGCTTGATTTCAGACCACTCCGGACACTCTTCAGGTTCAGGATGCATGAATGTCTTGTCGGTCATGCCAAACAGGTCGGATTGGCCGGCATTCGAATCGTCCTGCTGTTTTGTGGCCGCAGCCATCATATCCGGAATGTTTGCGACCAGTGAAGCACGGTTAAGCCCCATGCCATCCAAGGAGCCACTTTTTGCCAGGGAGTCCAGAGTTCGCTTGTTCAGCTTCCTCGCATCATACCGCTCGCAAATGTCATACAAATCCCGATAATCGCCATTGGCATCACGCTCATCGGCCAATTCTTCAACCAGCCTCATTCCGATTCCCTTGATTGAACCCAAGCCATAGGAAATGGTCATCTCGTCAAGAGGCCTGAAATCATAGTAGCTGGCGTTGATATGAGGAGGCTTGACAACCAGTCCCATCAACCTGCATTCGCTCAGGGTAGCAATAACCTTGTCGGTGTTGTTGATCTCCGAAGTCAGAGTTGCCGCCATGAATGCTGCCGGATAATGGGCTTTCAGCCAGGCTGTCTGGTATGCAACCAGGGCATATGCCGCCGAATGCGATTTGTTGAAGCCGTAGCCAGCAAATTTTTCCATCAAGTCAAAAATGTCGGTGGCTGTCTTTTCCCCTACGCCCTGGCCGATTGCTCCAGATACAAATGTCTCGCGCTGCTTCGCCATCTCTTCAGGCAGTTTCTTGCCCATGGCCTTTCTCAGTATGTCGGCTCCGCCAAGAGTATATCCAGCAAGTGTCTGTGCAGTCTTCATCACCTGCTCCTGATACAGAATCACTCCATACGTCGATTCAAGAGTCGGCTCAAGGCGCTGATCAAGATACCGGACTTCCTTTCTCCCCGCTTTCCTGTCAATGTAGTCATCAACCATCCCAGACTGGAGAGGGCCGGGTCTGTACATCGCAATCAGAGCGGTCAGATCTTCAAAGGTATTCGGACAAGCCCGCAAGATCAAATTCTTCATGCCTTGCGACTCAAGCTGAAACACCGCCGTAGTCCGGCCGCTTTGAATCAAGCGATAGGTATCTTCATCATCAAGCGGCAAATTGTCGATATCAAGAATGCCTTCACCGCTTCTTGCCCTTTCCTGGTTGACCAGCTTGACCGCCCTGTCAATGACGGTCAGGGTTCTGAGGCCAAGAAAGTCGAATTTGACGAGACCGATTGTCTCAAGGTCGTCCTTGTCAAATTGCGTAATGGCCTGATTCAGGCGTTCATCGGAATACAACGGAGTAAATTCAATCAGGGGACTCGGAGCAATCACCACGCCACCCGCATGCTTTCCCACATTACGCGATATGCCCTCGAGCTCCATGGCCCTGTCAATCAAGGTCCTTACCTGTTCTTCTGCCTGATAAACCCGTCTCAATTCTTCTTCGCCGGCAAGAGCTTTCTCCAGCGTCATGCCCAGATCAAAGGGAATCAGCTTGGCAATTCGATCAACAAATCCATAACTAAGCCCGAGCACACGACCGACATCCCTCACTACTGCCTTTGCCGCCATGGTGCCAAACGTAATGATTTGGGCAACCCGGCTCTTTCCATACGTCTTCGAAACATATTCAATAACCCGATCACGGCCGTCAACACAGAAATCAATGTCGAAATCCGGCAATGAAATTCGTTCGGGATTCAGAAAGCGTTCAAAAATCAAGCCATGTCTGATCGGATCAAGTCGGGTAATTCCCATGGCCCATGCAACCAGAGAGCCCGCCCCTGAACCACGGCCAGGGCCAACCGGAACCCCATTATTCCTTGACCACTCGATGAAGTCGGCTACAATCAGGAAGTAACCGGAAAAACCCATCTTGGTGATGATGTCAAGTTCCATCTCAAGACGCTTGACATACACGTCATCAATCAGCGGATTGCCATCTGCATCGCGTATCCCGGGCTGGCCCAGAAGCCTGGATAGACCCTGCTCCGACTTTTCAAGCAGTAACTGCTCTTCAGACCTGTCACTGGCTCCTGGAAACTTTGGCAAATAATCCTGGCCAAACTCGACAAACAGGTTGCAGCGTTTTGCGATAACCGCTGTATTCTCGAGCGCAATTGGAATGTCCCCGAACAGCTCTTCCATTTCCCTTGAAGAACGCAAATACTGCCCGGGCGTATAGTTTCGTGGCCGCCTCTTGTCTTCCAGAACATTCTTGTTGTTGATGCAGGTCCTGATCTCGTGTGCCTCAAACTCATTCCGGTTGAGAAAAACCACGCGGTTCGTGGCAACGACCGGAATACCTGTCTGGAGTGAATGCTTGACAGCAAGAGCGATGTATTCCTCCTCATGCTGCCAGCCAATCCGGCTGACTGCCAAATAAAGACGGTCAGTAAAAATCTTTTGATATCCACCCAGTATGTTCAGGCATAACTCGTCATCCAGATCTCCATCCAGGGCAGCCAGCGGTCCTTCCCGATCATCAAGCAAACACAATAAACCTTCCGACCGTTCTTCAAGCTCCAGCCACTGAATGAAGGGATTGGAAGACCTCTCACTGTCCAGATAGACATCACTTAACAAGTTGCTGAGGTTAAGGTATCCAGCCTTGTTCTGACAAAGCAGAATCATTCGATGCCGACTCGATGTATCGGGATGGGCAACCCATACGTCACAGCCAATAATCGGTTTCAGCCCGGCATCCACACAGCCCCGATAGAATTTCACCAGAGCATATGTGTTGGTCAGGTCAGTCAGGGCAACTGCAGGCTGCTCAAAGGTCCTGCATTGATTTACCAGCTCACGGATTCGCACTATGCCATCCGATAAGGAATACTCGGAATGAATATTGAGGTGAACGAACTCTTTCATTGACAAACTATCGATTTAACCGGCCTGTAGCTCTTTCTGTGAAACTCGGTAACGCCCAGAGCCTTGAGTGCCTGAATATGTTTCCGGGTGGGATAGCCCTTGTGGTGCTCAAAACCATATCCGGGAAAGTGCTCTGCCAGTTCCAGCATGTAGCGATCTCTAGCGACTTTTGCAAGAATGGAAGCCGCAGAAATTTCCTTGTGCAGACGGTCACCCCCGATAACTGCTTCACAGGGAAAATCCACTTCTATGGCATGACACCCATCAACGCGAACCATGCCAATTTCATGATTTAATCCCTCCACTGCTTTTTTCATGGCAATTAGGCTTGCCTGCAGTATATTGATCCTGTCGATCACCTGTACGGAAACCTGCTCAACGTTCCAGGCCATTGCCCACTGTTTGATCTCGAGTTCCAATTCACCCCTCCTCTTGGGCGAGAGCCTCTTTGAATCATCCAGACCGCCAATGAACCGGTCCCGGTCCAGGATAACTGCCGCTGCGAATACGCCTCCGGCAATCGGTCCCCGACCTGCTTCATCAACACCGGCGATCAGCATGAACCCTTCTCAAGCATATCCGCCACACACTCGGCGGCCTTTCGACTTGCGTTCACCTGAAGCTGCTGCCGCAATTCGCGAAATTCCCCTTCAAGCCATTTGGCCTGCCCGGTATCGTCAATCAGTTTCCGAACGCACTCGCAGATATTTTCGGCACTGGCATGACGTTGAGTCAATTCCGGTATAGCTGGCTTCGATAGCAGATGATTGGGCATTGAATAGTGTGTCACTTTTCTCAGCATTCTGAAAATAATCCAGGTCAACGGGGAAACCTTGTACACAACAACATGTCGACGCTCCATCAATGCCGCCTCCAGGGCAGCAGTGCCGGAAGCCAGAATCGCAAAATCACTCGCCTCCAGCACTTCGCGTGAACGGCCATCATGAAAGGTAACTGGAAGATCCGGAACTTCTCCCAACCGGTCAAAAAATATCTGTCGCATCCCGGGGCTTGCAAACGGCAGCACAAACTCGAAAGCCGGATCGGACTGATGCAGGAGACGAGCCGCATTGATCATGATCTCGGCATGTCTCTGAATTTCGTAACTTCGGCTGCCCGGCAGCAATGCAATCAGGCGATGATCGATCTTGATGTCAAGACCCAGGTCACGTCTGGCCCGTTCCCGGTCGGGTTGCCGAATCTGATCGGCAATTGGATGCCCGACAAAACTGGCTGGCACTCGATGCTTCCTGTAATACTCGACTTCAAACGGAAACAGCACCAGCATTCGGCTGACGGATCGACGAATTTTATGAATTCGATATGCCCTCCATGCCCACACCGTTGGGCTTACATAGTGGACGGTAGGTATTCCGTTTTTTTTCAGTCTCGCGGCCAATGACAGATTGAAGTCGGGAACATCGACGCCTACAAATACGTCCAGCTTTGCGTAAAGGAACTTGCCGAACAGCGAGTTGCGAATTCCGAGAATCGCAATCAGACGCCTTGACACCCCATCCAGCCCCATCAATCCAATCTCTCCCATCTCATACAGCAGGTTGCATCCGGCTTCACGCATCCTGGGACCGCCTACACCAACAAAGCGGGCATTCGGATAGAGTGTCTTGAACTCGGAAATGAATCCGGCTCCGAGGGCATCGCCAGAAACCTCTCCGGCAACTATGCCGACCAGCACAGAACGCTCTGACTTCATGCTAGGGACTTGCCGGCGAACATTCGGACGCGGGAGGCTGTTGCAGGAAAATAAACTGACTTGCCGGATTCGGAAACACCGTCGGTTAACGAACGATGCTGCGTTTTGAGCAGGTCATGAAATCAGCGAATGCCTGCACATGTTCACCATCTGAAAGATTGCGGATTTTCTCAACTGCAGAAACCATATCCAGGCCATTGCGATAAAAAATCCGATACGCCTGATTCAGAAGATGAATCGTTTTACTGTCAAATTCTCGACGTTTCAGTCCCGTGTTGTTGATGCCATGGGGCTCAGCCGGATTGCCAGCCGCAACAATATAAGGCGGAATGTCCTGCAGGCATATACAGCCAATACCGGTAATGCAGTGCTGCCCGATCCGACAAAATTGATGAACCAGCGTAAACCCTCCCAAAATGGCATGACTTGCAACCTCAACATGACCGGCAAGACTTGCACCATTTGCGAAAATAATTTGATCGCCCAATGTGCAGTCATGCGCGATGTGCGTATACGCCATCAGCATATTGTCATTGCCAATACGGGTCAAGCCACGACCTCCTATCTTGGCGTCAGTACCCCGGTTGATGGTCGAGTATTCGCGAATCGTGTTTCGATTACCAATCAATAACCGGGTCGGCTCGCCTTCATAAGCCTGATGCTGCGGCATCTCCCCGATCGAGCAGTACTGAAAAATCCGATTCGCATCTCCAATATCGGTATGACTGCGAATGACCGCATGAGGCCCAACCCAAGTATTTCGCCCGATGCTGACGTCCCCTTCAATAATTGAGTACGGCCCAATACTAACCCCCTCACCCAGTTTCGCTGAAGAATCAACAATGGCTGTAGGGTGAATTTCAGCCATCTTCCGGTACGACTTGATAGGTAAAGATCACTTCAGCCACTGCCGCAACATGTTCATCGACCGTGGCTGTTGTCGCATATTTCCAGATCCGGCGTTTGTAGTTGGACCGCTTGACCTCAAGGGCCAGGGAATCTCCCGGCTCCACCTGCCTCTTGAAACGCACGTTGTCAATACCGGCAAACAGAAAGATGATCCTGTCATCAATCTCATCGCCGACATCCAGGGCCGCGTGGATGGCCGAGGCCTGGGCCAGAGCCTCCAGAATCAGCACTCCGGGGAAAACCGGATGCTCCGGAAAGTGTCCCTGAAAGAAAGGCTCATTGACCGTTACATTCTTCAGCGCTGTGAGGGATTCCTGAGGTTGATAATCAAGCACCCGGTCAACCAGCAGAAACGGATACCGATGGGGCAGAATTCTTCTGATCTTGTGAATGTCAATAACCTTGGGATCTTCTGTCATGTTTCTCTCGCTCTATCGCTGCGATAACCCTCGTAATGCGGTCTTGCTGTTGCGGTTCGATATTGGATAACTGCCCGGACTCAGCCTGATTGACCCAGTTTTCTCAGCACGGCAAGATTCTTGCGCCAGATCCTGGCACTCTGGGCTGGAATCATTGAAGCGTATTCACCGGGTTCAACAATATTTTTGGATACTAGGGTATTGGCCAGAATATCGACGTCATCTGCGATCTCAAGATGACCCAAAATGGCAGCCCGGCCACCAATCCGGCAATTTGCCCCGATTCGCGTACTTCCCGCTATGCCGACACAACCTGCAATGACGGTATTTTCGCCAATTCGCACATTGTGCGCGATTTGAATCTGATTATCGAGTTTTACGCCATTTTCTATCACCGTGTTGTCAAGCGAGCCCCTGTCAATTGTCGTATTGGCGCCTACATCAACATGATCCCCGATTTCTACCCGCCCCAACTGCTCAATTCTCTGCCAATGCCTGCCATTTCGTGCATAGCCAAAACCGGATGAACCGATCACGGCACCAGCAGATATCACACATTCACTGCCGATAACGGCAGAACCCGTAATCACAACCCGATCTTCAATGACCGTTCCCGAATTGATGAAAACCTTGTCGCCAACGTGTACGCCTGACCCGATTTTCACGCCATGCCGAATAACTGCCTGGTCACCAATCACCGAAAATGGTCCGATACCGACATCATCCCCTATTGACGCAAGCTCGGAAACCAGGGCATGGGGCGAGACACCCGGGCTTTGCTCACTCTCCTGGACAAACAGCTGGCTGGCCTGAGCATAGGCAAGATAGGGATCGGCAACGATTATTCGGTTCATCGGGAACAGTTCAGCATGCTCGGGCTTGAGAATTACGGCTCCGGCTTCGGTTGTCGGCTTATCCGGTCTGATCTGACCTGTATAAAAGGTCAGGCATCGGCTGCAAGCCATATGGATGCTGCTTAAGGCATCAACCGTAAAATCCGGATCGCCTTCCAGCTGGCCGTCCACCTTTTGAGCAATGGTCGCCAAGGTCATCATTGCGACAATCCCGAATATTCAGATGAGCAGACAAGTTATCGGGATCTCAAGAGTCACCTCCTTCCTCAAACATGCGTTCGAGTTCCTGGAGTATGGTGTCGGTCAAGTCAATATTGCTGCTTGCGTAAACCACTTGCTGCAACACCAAGTCAATCTGTCGCTCACGGGCAACCCGAAAAATCACTTCGGTAATCATTTCTTCGAGTCGGGCAATCCCCTGATTGCGGTTTCTGCTATAGTTATTATTGTATATTTCCTGCTCTCTTCGCAAGGAACGCTGCAAATCGGTCAATTCCTGCAGTTTGGCATCAACCTCTTCCGAAGTCATCAACAGTGAATTCTTCTTGAGTTCCTCTTCCTCGGCAACGAAATTATCCATACGCCGCTGCAAATCCTGCCTTCTGACTCCAAACTCCTCTTCGAGTTTCTGCATCTCGGCCTTGCCCTGGGGCGATTCATCAATCAGTCTCAGCGCATCAACATAAGCTATGCTTTGAGCCATGAGTTGGGTTGGCAATGCCAGCATTCCAATACACAATGCGAAGATGAGGCTTGAAATCGATTTCATGATTGACGGATACCGATGTGAATAGTGATTGTTGCGGGATTTTTTCTGAGTGAATACGTTACCTGAATACTGTTCCCAGCGAAATTTGCAGCTCCTGAATGTCATCACCATCCTCCTTGTTGAGCGGCACGCCATAGCTGATGGTCAACGGACCAATTGCCGAAAACCAGTTGAAGAAGAATCCCGCAGAATAACGCATGTCGTCCAGTTCGACCGGATCATCGCCAGCCCACACCCAGCCACCATCAGAAAACAGGCCAATCCGCTTGTCTTTGGCCTCTGATCCAAAGGTTGGGAACAGCAGTTCGGCATTCATCAACAGGCGCTTGCTGCCGCCTGTCGGCTTGGGAGTGATATTTCTTTGCCTGTTTTCCTTGGAGTCTGCCGACTTGGGACCGAGTGAACGGGAACCATATCCTCGTACGGTTCTCGATCCCCCGGCAAAATAATTCTTGAAGAACGGCAAGCCTCCGTTATCCGCAGTTTCGCCGTAACCGTCCCCATACCCGAGGCTCAAACTGCCCTTGAAAGACATTCTGTTGATGGGAATGTAGTAGGAACCCTGCAAGTTTACCTTGTAAAACTCAAAATCACTTCCCGGGACGCTCCACTCGACATTTGCAAGGCCCGTACTGCCATCGGTGGGGAAGAAAAAGTCGTTCCGGCTGTCCCGAAAGATTCCCGCATTGACAATTAGCTGGTCAGCATTCGGATACTGATCAATCACCCGGGTAAACTCGTGGGGCGTCTGGCTGCCCGATTCAAGCTCAAGGCCTTCCAGAGTAAGACCGACATTGAACGAGTTCGTCTCCGAAATCGGTATCCGGTAGTTGGTACCAATCGAGTCGGAAGACAGTATGTACTCTGCCGTATCAATGTCGCTGGAATCGACATCCCGAGTTTGCAAGCTGATCTTGCGACTGATTCCATCCTCCGTCAGATAGGGGTTGGTATAGTCAATCGAGACCTCTTCGACAGCATCCGAGTTGTTAAACGCAAGCGCAAGCTCCTTGCCTGTACCGAACAGGTTGCGTTGCTGGAACTGAAGGCCAAAAAGCACGCCGTCATCATCCGAATAGCCGACTGATGCAAGTGCCGAACCCGTTGAACGCTCCTTGACCACAACCTGCAGGTCAACCTGTTCCTGGGTGCCCGGAACGGGAATGGTATCGATGGTCACCGACTCGAATAATCCCAGACGCTGCAGGCGGCTTTTTGAAATATTGATCAGGGCTGAAGAATACCAGGCCCCTTCAAGCTGACGCATCTCCCTGCGTATGACCTCATCCCGGGTATAGCGGTTGCCGACAATATCGATAATCCGCACGTAGACGCGCCGATTCTCGACCACTGTAATCACGGTGTCAATCGTCAGGGTTTCTTCCTGGACGACTGACTGCATGCGAATGTCGTGAAAGGGGAATCCCTTTGCAGAATAATAATCCGAGATCGCACTTTGCGAGGCACTGATCCTGGCGCGCGAGAAAATATCCCCGGATTCCATGGTCACGCGGGCGTAGACTTCATCCTGATCTGTTTCTGAAACGCCTTCAACGATCGTTTCCCCAAACCGGTACTGCTCACCCTCATCAAGTACGATGTTGATGAATATGTCCTGCTTGTTGGGACTGATTTCCACCGTGGATGAAATCACTTCAAATCTATAATAGCCCCGATTGAGATAAAATGCGCGAATGCTTTCGATATCGGCTTCAAGTTGCTGCTTGGAGTACTGGTCCTTTCTGGAAAAAAGACTGAATCCGCGTCTGCTTTTGAGGCGCATTTCATCAAGCACTTCGTCCAGATCCTCTTTTTCGGCACCCACAATGCTGATCTGCTTGATGCGGGCTTCTCTCCCTTCATTGATCTCGATAGCCAAGTCGATCCGGTTGTCATCGAGATCCTTGACTGATGTTGCGACGGATGCGGAATACTGGCCCAGGGAATGGTAGGTATTCTGAAGACTGCGTTCAAAATCATTCAGGGCCGGCTGCCTGAAGATGCGACCTTCAATCAATCCGGCATCCCTGAGACCCTGTTCAATATTTTCGGTCTTGATTTCCCGGTTGCCAGTGATGGTAATGGTCCTGATTGAGGGACGCTCAACCACCTTGACCACCAGTATGGTTCCCTCCTGTTCCAGCTGAACATCCTGAAAAAAGCCGGTCCCGAACAGTTCCTTGATGCTGAGACGGGTTTCTTCCTCATCAACTTCATCGCCCACCTTGAGAGGCAGGTAGTTGAATACCGTCCCTTCTTCCAGACGCGTCAATCCTTCTACCCGAATATCGGTGATAACAAAAGGTTCGACAGCATGCACCAACCCGGTCAGGGCAAGGATGACTGCCAGCAATGCCAATCGTCGTTTCATGCTTTCGCCTGCATCCTGACAGCAAGGCAGTCAAACCCCTGACAATGGAGTCCCGAAACCCTCATGCAGGTTCTGTCCAGGGCAACCCACTGCGGTAGCCTGAATTCAAGTTTAGGATATGGTGAAAGGGTCATGATTTAATAGACAGATTGGAACCAGCCTTAAAACAATCTCATTATATCGTTATAAAACGCCAAAATGGTAAGAACGACAATAGCGGATATTCCGATTTTCTGGCCAATGAGCATGGCCTCATCCGAAGGCTTTCTGCCGGTGATGCCTTCATAGAGGAAATACATCAAGTGACCGCCATCCAGAACGGGTATCGGCAAAAGATTGAGCAAACCCAGGCTGATACTGATCAAGGCGAGAAAAGACAGGAATTCAGTCAGCCCATTCTCTGCAGTTCGTCCCGCTACCCTGGCAATGGTAATCGGTCCGGATAAGTTCTCGGAAGACATTTGCGCAGTAATCATCCGGCCGATCGATTTCAGGGTCACAACAGTCAGTAGATAGCTTTGTTCCACGGACTGCAATATCGATTCAACAGGACCAAGCCGAAATATCATGCCCTCGGGTTCGGGCCGGTAAATGCCAATTCGACCCTGACGGACACCGTTTGCGTCAACAATGTCCGGAACAATCGTGACCTCAAGCTCGCCATCATCACGCTCGACAGTCAACACCGCTCGCTCACCCGGTCGTTTGGCAACCTGACTGGCCAAATCAATCCAGTCATTGATCTTTTCGCTGTCGACGGCAGTGATAATGTCGCCCGAAACCAGGCCGGCCCGGTCAGCGGGCATGCCGGGAACCGGATCAAGGATTCTTGCGGGTGGCGGCGGTGGACCGATGCCCATAATCGAGGTTATCGGCTGCCCCACAATCCCTTGCTGATCAAACAGTCCGAAATCCACTACGATTTCCTTGACGTCGGAACCGGAGGTTTCGACCATGAACACGGTTTGACGGCCCTGCATTGCCCGGTTCATGAGGTAAAGCTGATGCTGGCGCCAGGCCTTGACTGGGCGCCCATCGACCTGCACCAGCCGATCACCCAGCTGAAAGCCGGCCTGTTCGGCTACAGACTGTTCCAGAATCTGGCCTACCACAGGCGGATAATCCCTATTACCTATCATCAATGCCAGCCAGATTGCAAGAACGGCAAACAGGAAATTGAACGCAGGACCGGCAAATACAATCAACGAGCGTGCAATGAGTGACTTGCCATTGAACTCTAAATTCCGTTCATGCTCCGGGATCGGGCCTTCCCGCTCATCCAGCATCTTGACATACCCGCCTAACGGGATCATTCCAATCGAGTATTCGGTCGGATCGTTTTCCCTGCGCCAAGTCAGAATAGGCTTGCCAAAACCAATCGAGAATTTAAGGACCTTGACGCCACACTTGCGGGCGACCCAGAAATGGCCAAACTCATGCACGCCAACCAGAATGACGATTGCAAGGGTAAATGCAAGAACCGTGTAAGTGATGCCTTCCATGACTGGGAACCTTCGCCGACACTTAAACCGAATGGGCTGTCGTTTTTCGTTCCTGGAGCATTGCCTGACAGAATGTTCGAGCTTCGCTATCTGCCTTCAGCGAGCGTTCCAGGTCAACCCGGTCATCAATGGATACATTCTCAAGTGCCGTCTCAACCATCTGCACGAGCTCATCGAAGCGAATCCTGCGGTTCAGGAATGCATCAACTGCGATCTCATTTGCCGCATTCATCACGGTCGGGGCGGTACCTCCACGTTCCGCCACTTCCCGGGCAAGTCTCAATGAAGGGAAGCGAACGGGATCGGGGCGCCCGAAATCAAAATCCGAGAGCTGGCTGAAGACAGGCGCATCAACACCCGATTCAATCCGCTCCGGCCATCCCAAGGCATTGGCGATGGGAATTCTCATATCCGGCATACCCATCTGGGCAATCACCGATCCGTCCAGGTATTCAACCATCGAGTGAATAATGCTTTGCGGGTGGATCACTATTTCAACTTGCCTGTGGCTCACGCCAAACAGGCGACAGACTTCGATGAGCTCCAGTGCCTTGTTCATCATGGTCGCTGAATCGACAGAGATCTTCTTGCCCATTTCCCAGTTGGGATGGGCAATAGCCTGTTCCGGAGTCACCTCCGGCATTTTATCAAGGTCGATGGTGCGAAGCGGGCCACCTGAGCCTGTAAGCAGAATTTTACGGACTCCCATCTCGCCTGTAATCCGTGGCGACCCCTCTTTCTCAAAGGTTCCAGTCCTCGGCAGGCACTGGAATATTGCGTTATGTTCACTGTCTACTGGCAGTAATACGGATCCATGTTCCCGAGCGAGCTGAACGATATAGTCGCCCAACATCACCAAAGGCTCCTTATTGGCGATCAATTGCCGTTTTCCAGCCTTGGCAGCAGTGATTACCGGTTGCAGGCCGGCGGCTCCGACGATACCGTTGACGATCGACTCTGCCGGCCCGCAGGCAATGCTCATGATCCCCTGCTCACCGTCAAGGACCTCAATGTCGAACCCTGCATTTCTCAAACGGCCATCAAGCTCTTCAGCGGAAGCCGCATCTGACATGGCAACAGTCTTCGGAGAAAACTGAATGCATTGCTCATAGATGATGTCCACACTGTTTCTTGCCGTTAGCGCAGCAATGTGAAAACGATCAGGATGACGGGACACCACATCAAGCGTGGATTGACCGATGGAGCCGGTCGATCCCAAAATGGCGACTCCAATCGTCATCGGAGCAACGGCCATCCGGCAGCCATCACCGGCAAGGCTGCAATCATGCTGTCAATGCGGTCAAGAATCCCGCCATGGCCGGGAAGCATTTGGCCACTGTCCTTGACTCCCGCAATCCGCTTGAGGCGGCTTTCGTACAAGTCTCCGATAATGCAGACAGTTCCGATAATCAGACCCAGAGCAATCCATAGCAGCAATTTCCCTGCATCCAGGCCAAGCATTGCAAAACCGGTAATGCATGCCAATGCCAGACTACCTGCCATGCCGCCAAAAACGCCTTCGATGGTTTTGCCCGGGCTTAATTCAGGTGCCAGCTTTCTGCGGCCAAAGCCTTTTCCGACGAAGTAGGCGGAAATGTCAGTTGCCCAGACCATTAGCAATACCGAAATCAACAGCATTGGCCCAACATCTGTCCAGCTGTGAATCAGCACCAGGGCGGACCACGTACCAGACATCAGAAACATTCCCATGAAATATGAATTTACAGCGCCATGGAATGAATCCAGCCTGTTGATCACGAGATCCACACTGATGCCCATCCACAGGCAGCTGGAAAGCAGGCAGAGGGTCATGAGCAGGGCCGGATGTTCACGACCCAGGAAAACCAGCACGGCAAACGGAATGACGGACACGAAAAAAGCCAGAATACCCTGTCCCTTGAGTATAGCCCATTCCCAAAGGCCCAAAACAACGATGCCTCCGCAAATCAGATCGAACCAGAGATCATCAATGGCAAGGATCAGCGAGATCGCGGAAAGTGCCAGTATGGCGGCGGTAATGATGCGTCGCCAGTTCACGCGCTTTCCTTGATCTGGCACTCTATGTTCCCAAAGCGACGCTGCCTTTCGGCATAGTCATTCAGGGCACACTCGAAGCAATCAACATCAAAATCAGGCCAGTAAGTATCGGTGAAAAACAATTCGGTGTAGGCGAGTTGCCAGAGAATGAAATTGCTGATCCGAATTTCACCACCCGTCCGGATAAACAGGTCGGGATCGGGCAGATCATGCGTGCACAGGTGCGATTCAATGAGCTGCTGGCTGATTTCTGCTGCCGCCAGACTGCCGCTTTCAACCATCCTTGCGATGGATTTACATGCATTCTGAATATCCCATTGACCACCATAGTTCAATGCGATCGTCAGGGTCATTGAGCAATTGTTTAAGGTTTGCTGACAGGTTCTTTCGATTGATTTCTGTAGTGAGTCCGGAAAGCGGCTGATATCCCCGATCACCGAGAGTTTGATGTCGTTATCGATCAGGAGCCGTGCCTCGGTATCGATCGAGGCACACAGCAAATCAGTCAGCACTCTCACCTCTTCTTGCGGGCGACTCCAGTTTTCACTGCTGAACGCAAACAGGGTCAGATAGAAAATACCGCGATGACGACAGTACTTGACGAGTTCCCGAACGGCGTCGACCCCCTTTTTGTGTCCAGCTGTCCTTGGCAAGCCCTGCTGCATGGCCCAGCGGCCATTGCCATCCATGATCATGGCGACATGATGAGGCAATGAATCCTGCTGATTACGATTTGAAATGCCTGCACGAGGCACACTGCATACCTCCTTCATTGTGCCTCGACAAGGTAATCGGGACAACCCGGATAAACCATGCTTCTAACGTATGCCATGGTTTCGTTAGCGAGCCCCTCGAACACGCATGATGCCTCAAACTTCCATGACTTCATTCTGCTTCTCTTCGACAACGCCTGCGATCTCCTGAATATAGCGGTCAGTCAGTGTTTGCAGTGCTGATTCCATGCCTTTTTCTTCATCCTGGGTGATTTCCTTTTCCTTGAGCAGCTCTCGAACTGCATGAATCGCATCACGTCGGATATTCCGGATCGCAATCTTG
Organism: Arenicellales bacterium; assembly: GCA_028285825.1. GTDB lineage: Bacteria > Pseudomonadota > Gammaproteobacteria > Arenicellales > Poriferihabitantaceae > Poriferihabitans > Poriferihabitans thioversatilis. The sequence continues at coordinate 31,267 of JAPYNK010000200.1, forward strand.
CCGTTTTCCCCTTCCTGCCGAACCACCCGCGAGAGCTCGACGCGTCTCTCCTCGGTCATTGCCGGCAGTGGAATGCGCATGACCTCTCCGGCGGTTATCGGATTCAGTCCAAGGTCCGATTCAAGTATGGCTTTTTCAATGACCTCCAGCATTTGCTTTTCCCAGGGTTGAACCGTTAGTGTTCTGGCATCGGCAACTGAAACCGTCGCCACCTGGTTGACGGGGACCCGTGATCCATAATAGCTTACGCTCAGGTGATCCAACAGTGCCGTACTGGCACGCCCAGTGCGAATGCGGGCCATGCTGTCACGGGTTGAAGCTACCGTTTTCTGCATTCTTTGCTCAGCGTCTTTCTTGATATCTTCAATCATGCGACATGTGGAATTTTTACGGAGAATGTCAGGGTAAGTATACTATCAATTTCAGAATTCGGCCCTTAGCCATGGGCCTGGCTCATCACCTCGGCAACGAAATTATCGCTTCTTTTCTCAAGCCCCTCTCCGACCTCGAATCGAACCATCGCCTCGACCTGTGCCCCCTCGGATTCGAGATGCTTTCGCATCGTGATATCCGGGTTCTTTACAAAAGGCTGTTCAAGCAGGGCATTGGCAGAAAGAAACTTGGCAACTTTTCCCTTGACTATTTTTTCAACTGTGGCAGCTGGCTTGCCCGTCTCTTCCGCTTGTGCCTGATAAATCTTGCGCTCCTTTTCGAGCACATCCTGAGCGACATTCTCGACATCGATGAACAACGGAGCACTGGCAGCAATGTGCATGGCAACATCATGCTTCAATTCATCGCTAGCCTGGTTCAACACCGCGATGACGCCGATTTTTGAGCCATGCAGATAGTGACCGGCCACACTGCCGGATGAAGGCAGAAGCGCAAAACGCCTGACCGAAATATTCTCGCCCACCTTGGTAATCAGGCCCTGCCTGGCTTCTTCAACCGTCACGAATCCTGAATCAGCTGGCCCGCCGGCAATATTGAGTGTACCGACATCTGAATCACCGGACGGACAGGCTTCAAGGATCGTGTTTGCGACCTGATTGCCAAACTCGATGAAAGAATCATCCTTGGCTACAAAATCGGTTTCACAGTTCACCTCGACCAGTAGCGAGTGAGAGGCGTTCGACCGGCAGAAAATCATCCCCTCTGCAGCAATTCGTCCGGCATGCTTGGCAGCCACGGCAGCCCCTTTTTTCCGGAGTTCTGCAATGGCCTGATCCATGTCTCCACCGGTCTCTTCCAGAGCTCTTTTGCAATCCATCATTCCGGCACCCGTCCGTTGACGGAGTTCCTTAATCATTGCGGCTGAAACTGTCATGATTTGAAATTCTCCCTTAAAACTTATGAATATGACGATGAGTACATCGAGCTGGAGCCGGAACGGTTTTTCCGTTCCCCTCATTGTGACTGCCCACTCAGGCGAATGGGTCTTCGCTTTCGATCTTCACCTGTGCCGGTTCAACCGGTCGAGTCAGCATTGATGCGCTTTCCAGCAAAATCTCACGGACTTCCTCAAAACCGGTTTCCAGTTTTCCGGCAATATCTTGGTGATCCATGCCCGCTTCATGCATGTAGCGGATTGCACCGGCCCGACTGCGGGTACCCGCCTCCACCTCTGCCAGGATTCCCGCGACTTTATCGAGGCTGGGCAGCGTAGCTTTCGGCGTGGGTGATTCAGGGTTTGACTCTTCGGGAGACCTTGCTGCGGTTTTCGCAGCCTTTCTCCGTACTACTTTCTTTCGGACCACCTGTACCGATGCAGCATCCTCAACCTGTTCCGGTGCGGATTCGCCGGCCCTGTCCAGGTTGCCGGGCTCTTCCTGAGCTCCGGAATCAAGCACGCCAGAGAGATCCATAACCTTGCCCGCTTCTTCGACATCAACGAACTGGTCGCCCCCACTCAGTGGATTTGCAAGTTTTCTTGCCTCGTGTGCGTCCTTGATTGCGGTTGATGCAGCTTCAAGATAAAGGCCGATTGCCTTTGCAGAATCATCGTTACCCGGAATGACATAATCGATATTTTCAGGGGTGCAGTTGGTATCCACGACTGCGACCACCGGTATCCCCAGTTTCGCCGCTTCCCTGACCGCAATCTTTTCGTACTGAATGTCAATCACAAACAGCACATCGGGCAAGCCATCGAGATTCTTGATTCCGGACAGAGTCCGATCCAGCTTGACTCTTTCCCGCTCCAAGGACAATATCTCCTTCTTGCTCAGCTTTGCACTCTCGGGGCTTCCCATAAAGACCTCGAGTTCTTTCAGCCGTGCGATGGAATTCCTGACTGTCTTGAAATTCGTCAGCATGCCACCCAGCCAGCGATGGTCAACATATGGAGAATCACAGTCCATGGCGGCTTGACGGACCTGTTTTCCTGCCTGGCGCTTGGTGCCAACGAACAGAACCCTGCCACCCTGGGACACCACCGAAGCGAGATATTTCGTGGCCCCCTCCAGCATGGGCAAGGTCTTCTCCAGGTTGATGATGTGGATTTTGTTTCGGCGGCCAAAGATGTAGGGCGCCATGGATGGGGACCAGTACCGAGTCTGATGCCCGAAGTGAACACCGGCCTGCAACAGCCGTCGCATATCAATTGTCATGGATATTCATCCTTATCGTGTATGGGTTGTGACCACCACGGCTACTGCATTCCGACTGGCCTGAAACATTCAGGCCAGCACCCGGGAAGGCATAATCACCGTGTGCGAATTTTTTCCGGATCTGGTGCAGGCCTGCCGTTAACAGACTAACCGGCACCGACCCGGTTTCAGGAGCGGGGAATTATACCGGAAATCGAATTCTGAAAACAGGATAGTTTCCGCTTCTGGCTGGAGGATTTTTTCCGTGCAGCGTTTTCCCGATTTTCAGTAACGGCAAGTGAAAAATTCATGGATAGCCATGGTCATCATTACCCTGATGAACTTGTTCATGAATTGCCGTCACTCAAGATGCTTGCCGCACCACCCCACCAGACCGAGCGATCCATTCCGTTCATTTACCTCAAAAAAACTGCGATCGATTCTGTCTGTCCGAGCAAATGTATCGGTCGCTTGACCGGCTGCGGCGATGTCATTCCAAGGTTCATTATTGGCCCGCATATTCTTATAATTGCCTCCTGCAATAATGGAAACAGTTCACAAATGGCCGTCTCAATCAAAACCCCGGAGGAAATCCAGAAAATGCGCGTTGCCGGACAATTGGCAGCCCAGGTTCTTGAGATGATCGAACCTCAGGTCAAGCCCGGTGTAACCACAGATACTCTAAACAACCTGTGTCATGACTACATTGTCAATACACAAAAGGCAATCCCTGCCCCACTGAATTACAAGGGGTTCCCGAAATCCATCTGCACTTCGGTCAACCATGTCGTCTGTCACGGCATACCGGGTGATAAAGTACTCAAGTCCGGGGACATCATCAATGTCGACATCACCGTCATCAAGGACGGCTATCATGGAGATACCAGCCGCATGTTTTTTGTCGGCGAGCCTTCGATTCGGGCACGTCGTCTCTGTGAAGTCAGCCATGAAAGCATGTGCCGGGGGATCAGGGTGGTTCGCCCCGGTGCCCGGCTTGGCGATATCGGGCACGCTATCCAGAAGTATGTCGAGTCCAACGGATTTTCCGTGGTTCGGGAATACTGTGGACATGGGATCGGCCGGGGCTTTCATGAAGACCCTCAGATCCTGCATTACGGCACCCCGAATACCGGCATGGAAATTCAAGCAGGCATGACATTCACCATTGAACCGATGGTCAACGTCGGCAAAAAGGAAACCCGACTAATGGCGGATGGCTGGACGGTAATCACCCGGGATAAAACGCTGTCTGCACAATGGGAGCACACCATCCTGGTGACTGCCGAAGGTTCTCAAATTCTGACGCAGCCGTGAATCGTCTCAGCCACTCCGAAATTTTTGATGAGGCAAGGCTAGACGAAGTCACGGCCGATTCTGCGGATGGCGTAGAGGCTTTCAGCAACCTCATCTACCGAGGCCACAATGTGCTGTCGGAATACCACCTTGCAGGTGGTCGTTCGGATATCCTGAGCAAACAGCGAGTCTGGATGACCGACAGGATTCTGATCAGGGCATGGAAGCAATCCCTAAACGGGTTCGACTGCACGGACAGTCCATCATTAATTGCAGTCGGCGGCTATGGAAGGGGAGAATTGAATCTCGCATCGGACATTGACCTGTTGTTTCTCTTGCCCGGGAAAACCAGGGGTTCGCACAAACAGCACATAGAAAAATTTGTGCAGCTGTGCTGGGATATCGGGATCAAAATTGGACACAGTGCGAGAACTTTCGCTGATTGCGTGAAACTCAGCAGACAGGACCTGACAATTGCCACGTCAATGATGGAAATGCGATTGCTGGTGGGGGACCCGAAATCCTTCGATCAGGTCAGCGCACGAATCAGGCGAAAAGATATCTGGCCCCCGGAGAAGTTTTTTCAGGCCAAAATGGAAGAACAATGGGCAAGGCACCTTCGCTATGGCGAAACACAGTTCAATCTGGAGCCAAATCTCAAGGAGAGTCCCGGAGGTCTGCGTGACCTGCACATGATCAGCTGGATCACCAATCGATACTTCGGCACACGACATATTGAGGACCTGGTGGAACATTCCTTCATCACCGAACCCGAATACCGCACCCTGATTAACTCCCGGAACTTCCTCTGGAAGCTTCGAAATGGGCTGCATGTACTCGCTGATCGCTGTGAAGACCGATTGCTGTTCGACTTACAGCGTGATCTGTCAAGTCAGCTTGGATACCGCGATGACTCAACCCGAATGGGCGTTGAGAAGCTGATGCAACAGTACTACAGAACTGTCAAGGAGATCCAGATACTCAACGAGACCGTGCTGCAGCACTTTGATGAAGTTCTTCGGAACAGGAAACCACCGGTTATCCGTAAAATCAATCAACGGTTCAACCGGGTAGGCAAGCTTCTGCAAATTTCCAGTCAAGCAGTCTTCGAGCACCACCCCAGCACACTGCTGGAACTGTTTCATGTCATGCAGCGCAATCCGGAGCTAACCGGGGTGGAAGCGGCTACAGTCCGCAAACTAAGAAGCAGTCTGCACCTGATTGACGGCAACTTCAGAAAAGACCCGGGGAATCGTCGTCTTTTCCTTGAGATATTCAAACACCCATTGGGATTAACGCATTCCTTGAGGCGCATGAATACCTATGGGGTACTCGGCCGATTCTTTCCTGAATGGGGGAAAATAGTCGGCCAGATGCAGCATGACCTGTTTCACATCTATACGGTCGATACCCATTCACTATTCGTGGTCCGGAATCTCAGACGGCTAATGGTTGACAAGCACCGGCATGAGTTTCCAATTCTCTCGGACATCATCAGCAAGCTCAATCAACGCGAGCGGCTGTTTCTGGCTGCCCTGTGTCATGATATTGGCAAGGGTAGCGGCAGGGACCATTCGGAAGTAGGGGAAAAAATAGCCCTCTCTCTGTGTCGAAGGCTGGGTATGGATGAATACGATTCAGGCTTCGTTGGCTGGCTGGTTCGACATCACCTGCTGATGTCTTTCACTGCCCAGAAAGAAGATACATCAGACCCACGGGTTGTTGAACGTTTTGCCGAACAAATGGGCGATCAGGAGCATCTTGACAATCTTTATCTGCTCACTGTAGCGGATATACGCGGAACCAGCCATACCCTCTGGAACGAATGGAAAGGACGTCTGCTGAGCAATCTCTACCTGGCCACGTCACGATTATTTCGAACCGGGATCAATTCCACCAGGGCGATCGAACAGCGCGTGGAGCAAAGAAAGCAGGCAATTCGCAAACTGGTCGATCCTGAAATAGACACTCCGCGCCTGAACAAGTTCTGGGCACAGATGGACCAGGAGTATTTCTTGCGCAATGCCCCGATCACTTCGGCATGGCAAGCTGAACAAATCTGCAATGCTTCGCTGTCGGACCTGCCCTTGGTGGCCGTTCGCCATCGCCCTGAAATTGCCGCAGAGCAAATTCTCATAGTCACTCCCGAGTTTGAAGATCAACTGGTTCGGGCGACTGCGGCTCTCGACAGCATGCGTTTGAGGATTCTCGATGCACGCATGCATCACACCAACTCTGGTCTCAGCATCATGATCTTCATTGCCACCAATACGGATCCCGGCCCGATAACCGATCAGCTTACTGACCGGCGACGCAACAGAATACGGCAATTCATGTTATCGCCCGTGAATGGCTACAGTCCCGTTGCACTGAATCTGCCCAGAGTCGTAAAGCAGTTCAATGTACGAACCAGCGTGTCGTTTGAAGACAATAACGATTTAGGCCACACTACCATGGAGGTCACGTCGCAGGATCGCCCCAGTCTCCTTTACAATGTGTCCCGTGCCCTTTTTGAGCACAAGGTTCGCTTGCTTTCTGCTAAAGTTTCAACGCTTGGAGAAAAAGCCGAAGATACTTTTTTCATCACCGATCGAGATGGACTTCCCATGTCTGATCCAAGACAGAGATCGTTTCTTGAATCACGAATCAAATCCTTGTTGAATTAGATGGACGACAACAAATTCCTTGCAGTCAGCCAGTTTCTGGCCGATTCAGGGTATTCGGGCTGCAAACTCACAAGCCTCGTTCCGGATGCGTCCTTTCGTCAGTATCACCGCATGGAACATGAAGGGTTCAGGGCCATGTTGCTCGAAGCCCCGCCAGACAGGGAAAACCTGGAAGCTTTCATCTTTGTCAGCGCCCACTTGCAGAAACTGGGGATTCGATGTCCGGAAATCCTGAACCATGACTTGTGCAGGGGATTTGCCCTGATCGAAGATTTGGGTGACCAGACCTTTACGCGGCTCTTGGACAAAGGAGCTGATGAGACGTCCATGTACTCGCAAGCGGTTCATGTACTGGCTGATTTACACAACCATCCCGGGGCTTGTGACATTAAACTTCCCTACTATGACTGGGAACACTTCATTCGCGAGGCACTGCTGTTTGTGGATTGGTATCTGCCATTGGCCGCAGGCGGAGCCGTTTCTGAATTGGCCAGGGAAACGTTTATCGAAAGCTGGCTTGATGTCTATGGCGAACTGCTGCCACTGGAAGACAGTCTTGTGCTTCGTGACTACCACGTTGACAATCTGATGCAGGTCGAAAATGAATGTGCAGTACTGGATTATCAGGATGCGCTGATCGGATCCTGTGCCTATGACTTTATTTCCCTACTGCAGGATGCCCGCCGGGATATATCCGATAAGCTGTTCCAGAACATGGTCGAATTATACTGGTCTCTAAGAGACGAGAAGGTTGACCGCTTTAACTTCCTGCAACACTGCTCCATATTTGGTGCTGCACGACATATGAAAATTGCCGGAATCTTCACTCGTCTTTGGGTCAGAGACAACAAACCGGCCTACCTGAGGCATATGCCACGCGTTATCAACTACATTGCAGGATGTTTCGAGTACCCCGTGCTGAAGCCGCTCAAGAAGTGGTTTTTCAGCCTGAATGTCGAACTGCTCCCGATTGATCAAGGTCTGAGCCGGGAACAGATACTGAAAATGTACAATGACCGCCAGCATCGCAAGTGAAACAGTCGACCTGAATTCACAACCCATTCATTTACCTGAGTTTGACTCCTGCCATGAGTGACACCCATTACCGACACCGTAAATTCAATACCAAAGACACCTATCCCGACCAGAAACTCGATAACGATCTGTGTCAGGTGGTTTGCGCAAGAGGCACCCTGGTTTTCGTGCGTGGCCAGGTCGGGCAGAATATTGATGATTTCAAGAGCATGGCAGGTGAAAACGCCTATGCACAGGCTGATCAGGCAATGAGGAACATCAGTCAGCTGCTCGAAGAAGTGGGCGCAAGGCTCGAGCACATTTGCAGGATCCAGGTCTATATTACCGATCGCAAGTATCGAAATGATGTCTATCAGGCGATTGGAAAGTGGCTACAGGGCGTTTACCCGGTATCGACCGGATTAATTGTCAAGGGCCTGGCCAGACCAGAGTGGGTAATGGAAATTGAAGCGACCGCCGTGATACCCGAATCTGAACCGTAAACCCTCGTCTATAGTGGTTTCATATCCAGGATACTGAATCGCTCCGGAGTGCCTTCAAGCAATTTCTTCTCCCAGTCAATTGCAGATTTACAAATCGTTTCAAGATTATTGTACCTGGGCACCCATTCCATGAGATTCCGGATTTTGTCCGTGTTGGCAATCAGATGGGGCGGATCGCCAGGGCGTCGTGCCCTGATGTTGACAGGAAAATCACGGCCGCTTACAGATTTGACGCAGTCAATCACTTCCTTGACGCTAAAGCCGCTCCCGTATCCGCAATTGAGCGTGATGCTTTGATTCTGGCTTTCGATGTAGTCCAACGCCTGCAGATGAGCATCGGCAAGATCATCGACGTGAATATAGTCTCGAACACATGTGCCATCCGGCGTGTCATAATCATCACCGAAGATGGATAGATCAGGTCGGATGCCGCATGCCGCTTCTGCAGCCACCTTGATCAGGTGTGTCGCATTTGTCGTTGATTGCCCCAGTCTACCCTGCATACTCGCTCCGGCAACATTGAAGTATCGCAAGGCAGCATATCTAAATTTTCCATTCGTGGATTTCGCAAAATCATCAAGCATCCACTCCGCCATCAACTTGCTCCTGCCATAGGGATTGATGGGCGACAGTTTATCCGTTTCATGAACCTGTCTTGAATCTGGAATGCCGTAGACAGCCGCACTGGAAGAGAATACGAACCGATCAATCTGGCGATCAATGCAAGATTCGATCAGATCCAGGGATCCGAGTACATTGTTGTGAAAGTACTTGGATGGGTTTTGGACAGATTCGGGGACTACGACATGCCCGGCGAAATGCATTACCGAATCGATCTGATGCTCGATCATTGCTCTGGACATCCCTTCACGATCATGGATGTCCAGGTGCAAGAACGCAGCCTCTTTGGGAATGGCCCAGCTATGACCGGAGTATAGATTGTCAACCACGCAGACATGGCACCCTGCCTGAAGCAATTTCGAGACGGTGTGTGATCCGATATATCCGGCCCCACCGGTGACCATCACTCGGTTATTCATAGATAATGCGATTGCAGGTTCCCGGGTTTCCCTTGCTGACAGGATTTCGACAGTCCTATCAGCAAATACCCTGTTCAGGCACCTTCAGTTTTCCCTTCTTCCGATCGGCAGCAAGTCCACGGCATGTGAAGTCGTCCAGACTCACCCTCGACATGCCATGTCCGGTTCAACCCGAAAAAAGGCCCCTTCTGGGGCCTTTTTTACTGCAAACCATGGGGATGTCTACATCATGCCGCCCATGCCGCCCATGCCGCCCATATCAGGCATTGGGGCAGCCGGCTTGTCCTCGGGAATTTCGGCAATCATGGCCTCAGTGGTCACCAGCAGTCCAGCGATTGAAGCAGCATTTTGCAGTGCCGCCCGAGTTACCTTGGTTGGATCCAGAATTCCCATCTTGATCATGTCACCATACTCTCCGGTGCTGGCGTTGTAGCCGTTGCTATCTGCCTCTGCAAGCACATTGTTGAGTACAACCGAACCATCATCCCCGGCATTGTTGACAATCTGGCGAAGCGGTTCTTCCAGAGAACGCAGCACAATATTGATGCCATGCCCCTGATCAGCATTATCGCCTTCAAGTTTTGAGATCTTCTTGATGCAGCGAACCAGTGCGGTACCTCCGCCCGCCACGACACCTTCTTCAACAGCCGCACGAGTAGCATGCAGTGCATCCTCAACACGAGCCTTCTTTTCCTTCATCTCGACTTCCGTTGCAGCTCCAACCTTGATGACGGCAACACCACCAGCGAGTTTCGCAACGCGTTCCTGCATTTTCTCCTTGTCATATTCCGAGGTTGCTTCCTCGATCTGGACGCGAATCTGCGAGACCCGGCCCTCGATATCCTGCTTCTTGCCGGCACCGTCAATGATGGTGGTATTTTCCTTGCTGACCTGAATTTTCTTGGCTTGACCAAGATGATCGAGGCTTGCGGTGTCGAGACTCATGCCAACTTCTTCGCTGATTACCTGTCCGCCAGTCAAAATGGCGATGTCCTGGAGCATGGCTTTCCGGCGGTCGCCGAAACCGGGTGCCTTGACAGCACATACTTTCACGATACCGCGAATATTGTTGACCACCAGGGTAGCCAGTGCTTCACCGTCCACATCCTCGGCAATTACCATCAACGGACGGCTGGACTTGGCTACGCTCTCCAGAATCGGAAGCAAATCCCGAATGTTGGAAATTTTCTTGTCATGGATCAACAGGTACGGGTTTTCCAATTCCACCGACATGCTTTCCTGGTTGGTCACAAAGTAGGGGGATAGATAACCGCGATCGAACTGCATGCCTTCCACAACTTCAAGATCGTTGTCGAGTGCGTTGCCTTCTTCGACCGTGATGACACCCTCCTTGCCTACTTTTTCCATTGCATCGGCGATCAAGTCACCGACCTGCTGGTCTGCGTTGGCAGACACTGTACCGACCTGGGAAATTTCCTTGTAATCGGTGCAAGGCTTGGAAATGGACTGGAGGTGCTCCACGGCAACGCTTGTGGCCTTGTCAATGCCTCGTTTCAGATCCATGGGATTCATTCCTGCAGCAACTGACTTGAGCCCCTCATGCACCATGCACTGGGCAAGTACGGTTGCGGTCGTGGTCCCGTCACCGGCCACATCCGATGTCTTGGATGCAACTTCCTTGACCATCTGCGCCCCCATATTCTCAAGTTTGTCCTTGAGCTCGACTTCCTTGGCGACGGAAACGCCATCCTTGGTTACCGTCGGTGCACCGAACGACTTATCGAGAACGACATTGCGTCCTTTCGGGCCTAGCGTGACTTTCACAGCCTCAGCCAGAGTATTGACACCCTTGAGCATGCGAGCTCGGGCACTTTCTCCGAAAACTACTTCTTTAGCAGCCATTGTTTTAAATCCTCTTTATGTAATTCTGAATTAACTGGTTAACCTTCCAAGACGGCCATAATGTCGTCTTCGCGCATCACGAGTATGTCTTCACCGTCGATCTTGACTTCGGTACCCGAATATTTTCCGAACAAAACCGAATCGCCAACTTTGACATCAAGCCCTCGAATTTCACCGTTATCGAGTTTCTTGCCATTTCCAACAGCGATAACCTCGCCTTTCATCGGCTTTTCAGTTGCGGTATCCGGAATCACAATGCCACCGGGGCTGGTACGCTCATCTTCGGTCCGTCTGACGACAACCCGATCATGAAGTGGACGCATTTTCATTTGATCAAATCTCCTGTTAATGATTTTGTTAAGTGATAGAACCATTCACACTCGGCAGTGCTTCACATACAGCAATATGTAGGCTTGTCTGATTAGCACTCGTAACGAGTGAGTGCTAATAGTGGTGATGACTCAAAAGATTTCAAGTGGTCAGCGGAGATTTTTTGTGCCTTTCATTTTCGGAGTCTGGACAGGTCTTCACAAATCATTCGCCAATAGCAGTCAAGCAGGTAAATCGGGGGATTCCTTTGCGCTGCATTGGCAATTCCATCGCAGGGTTCATCATTGATGGCAATGCGCTTTGCCGGATCCCGAGTTCAGGATTCGTGCCAAATGGCAAGTTGTGACCCGGCAGGATGGCTAGTCGATTTCTCGATATTCTCCATCGATCACCCGCGAGCGACTTTGTGTCTGGCCCGATTGATTTCGTGCCTCTTCGCTAGCCGGTATTGAAAAGCCGTCAAACAGGCGCAGGATAATCCATTTTCGGAGCGATGGGGTCAAACAGATAAATCCCGCGGCATCGGTCACGAAGCCGGGGGTCAGTAACAACGCTCCAGCAAGAAACAAGGCGAAACCTTCCATGATTTCAAGCCCCGGAACCCTTTTGCTGTCAAGCCGTTCCCGGATTCGCCTAATTGTTATCACGCCCTGCGCCTTGACCAGCGTGATTCCAATCAAGGCGGTCAATACAACCAGTAAAATTGTCATGGGCGACCCAATGACGGAGCCGATCTGTATCAGAAAGTAGATCTCGGCAAGCGGAACAATCAAGAACAGTAGAAACAGGGTTTTCATCGAGTATTTCTTCAAGTCACAAGTTTTCCGAACAAGGCAAGCAACAATAGACGGTATTTTGCCTTGATTCCTGCATTCAAAACATATCTATCGACATCCCCGTCGGCACACCCCCTTCGGCAATGCCGGGCGGGGGAAGGCTCAAGAACGATATGGCATGGTCCCAGTAGCCCGGCTCACGAAGCAGGATATTTCCACCATGCCCATCCACAGGATCAGAAGTCCCAAAATGTCCCCGCTTTCCAAGGGGAATTCACCACTCAACCACACGAGCCGAATTTTCCGGCAACCCGGCCAAGACCATCCCGCACCGTCAATGGAATATAGTTGTCGCAATCGTTCTTCAGCCAGAATTGGACGTTCGCCCTTGTCCCGAAGTTCCGCATGGAAAACCGTGGACTTGAAACGCAGGGCATCCACAGGCGACAACGACAAGGCCGGAAATGCATCCATTGGCGTTGCTCCAGTCCTTTCGTCCTGCATCTCCGGTTGCGTTTCATCCGCCACTCAGACGATGCAGCATGTCTTCAGGGCCGGAAGGAAAAGCGGAAGATTGTCCGGCATCAGGATCACTTGATTGCTGCGTCCCGCAAACCGGTTTTGGGTGGTGGGCCAGCCTGCAGATCATCCCTTGACACGGAAGGCCAAACCGGCACAATACCCCCCAATACTATTCATCCCTGGAGAGAACAATGAAGCTTTCACAAAAATCCCCCCCCCCCTCGCTAGACTGACCATCCCGGCCGCCGCGCTCGCGGGCACTCAGTGCCGTCAACTGAAGAGA
>JAPYNK010000201.1 GCA_028285825.1 Arenicellales bacterium
CCCCGAGTGATCCTCTCAAAAAGCCAAACCGGGCTGGGCCTGTCGCATTGGGCTTGATTGCTGGCAGGCTGGTTCTCCATCCATCAACTCATGGCTTGCTGGGGAACTTTCGCGAACGGGCAAATTAAACGTGATCCACAAGGCAATGCCCTTATAATTCCAGCAAATCGAAAAACGATAAAAATGACATGACAGAAAAACCCCTCGAATCTGCCCCGCCGGATGACTTCAGCTTTGAAAGGGCCATCAGAGAACTTGAGGTTATTGTCGAGAGAATGGAGCGAGGCGACCAGCCTCTGGAACAGGCCATGCGGGATTTTGAGGACGGCATGGCCTTGTCGGAGCAATGCAAGAAAAGCCTGGATGCAGCACAGTTACGGATGGAAAAGCTGATTGTCAGGAATGACCGGGAATCACTCGAGCCCATGGAAACCGGCAGCGATCTGAAACCTGATGACAACAACGAACCGTTTTGAATAATCTTCGCGCTACTCTCGATCAGAATGCCGCTCGTGTCGAAAATGCTCTGAACGAGTTGTTCATGAGTCGTTCGGTGAAGTCAGAGACTCTCGCTGAGGCCATGAAATATGCGACTTTGGGTGGCGGCAAAAGGCTGAGAGCAACCCTTGTTTATGGGGTTGGCGAGTTATTCGATGCTCCCAAGGCAGCGCTTGATGCTGCTGCCTGTGCGGTTGAGCTGGTTCATGCCTATTCACTGGTGCATGATGATTTGCCGGCGATGGACGACGACAATTTAAGACGCGGGCGTCCAACCTGCCATATCCAGTTTGATGAAGCGACCGCAATCCTGGCTGGGGATGCTCTCCAATCTCTGGCAATCGAGACGCTTCTCTCGGAGCGGTTCAACCCCTGCGATGTCGAGACGAGGGCAGCCATGGCTGAAACCCTGGTTTGTGCTATCGGTGACGAGGGCATGGTTGGAGGACAGGCAATCGATATGCAGTTTACCGGTCTCTCGGTAAGCCTGGAAGACTTGTCGCTGATGCATGCCCTGAAAACCGGTGCCTTGATCGAGACTTCGGTGATGCTGGGTGGAATCATAAAGCTGAAACAGGGCGATCGTGCCCTGGACATACTATCAGGCTACGGAAGGGCTCTGGGACTGGCTTTTCAGATTGCAGACGATATCCTGGACCATACATCAGACAGCGAAACTCTGGGCAAGGATGCAAAATCCGATGATCGACAGAACAAGACAACGTATGTATCTACCATGGGGCTCGAGAATGCCCGGGCAGAAGCCAACCGGGTATGCCAGGAAGCGGTAGGCTTGATACAAAGGCTAGATGGCGATACTCAATTTCTTGAAAATCTGGCACAATTCACCGTCAAAAGAGAATATTGAATAAGGAGGCTTCTTCATTATGGGAATCTGTAACGACAAATATCCATTGCTGAGCCAAATTGACGATCCGGCCGCAGTTCGCAATCTTCCGGAAAGTCAGCTTAAGCATCTGGCAGATGAAATCCGAAACTACCTGGTTGATGTCACCTCTAGAATAGGCGGACATTTTGCCGGCGGTTTGGGCACGGTGGAAATAACGATTGCCCTGCATTATGTTTTTGATACGCCGAACGATCGCATTGTCTGGGATATCGGGCATCAGGCCTATCCCCATAAAGTCCTGACCGGACGCCGAGACCAGCTGGACACCATCCGTCAGCACGGCGGCATTTCAGGATTCTTGAAACGTCGCGAGAGCGAGTACGACACCTTCGGTGCCGGGCATTCCAGTACCTCGGTCAGTGCAGCTTTGGGCATGGCGGTTGGCATGCGGCAAATGGGCCTGGCCCGGCAGACCGTTGCCATCATCGGGGATGGTGCCCTGACTGGAGGGATGGCTTACGAGGCACTGAACAACGCGGGTAACGATGATGCAGACCTGATTGTGGTGCTGAACGACAATGACATGTCGATCTCGCCGAATGTTGGGGCTGTTTCCCATTATCTCTCGAGGATATTGTCCGGGCGCGCCTATACCATGGCGAGGGGCGGGGCGCGGACCGTGCTTGGGACATTCCCCCCTTCGGTATTGCGCTATGCCGAACGTGCCGAGGGTCTCCTGAAAGGCATGGTCCTGCCGAGTACGTTTTTCGAGGAAATGGGCTTTTACTATATTGGACCGGTCGATGGACACGATGTGGATACACTGGTTGAAACCCTGCGGAATCTGAAGGAAATGAAGGGCCCGAGGTTTCTGCACATCGCAACCCGGAAGGGCAAGGGCTACGGGCCGGCGGAAGAAGATCCACTGGTCTATCATGGGGTGACGCCGTTTGATCCCGAAACCGGAGAATTCCCGCCCAAGAAAAAGACACGCACCTACACCCATGTGTTCAGTGACTGGTTGTGTGACATGGCAAAAGCAGACCCGAAGCTGGTGGGCATTACGCCGGCTATGCGGGAAGGTTCCGGCTTGGTCAAATTCTCTGAACAATACCCGGATCGGTATTATGACGTGGGGATTGCCGAGCAGCACTCCCTGACCTTTACTGCGGGAATCGCATGCGAGGGACTGAAACCGGTGCTTGCGATTTATTCGACGTTTCTGCAACGAGCTTATGATCAGCTGATTCATGATGTTTCGATTCAGGATCTTGACGTTCTCCTGGCTATCGACCGGGCCGGTCTGGTTGGTGCCGATGGTGAAACACATGCCGGAGTTTATGACCTGTCTTATATGCGCTGCGTTCCGAACATGTTGATCATGGTTCCCGCAGACGAAGCCGAATGCCGCAATATGCTGTATACCGGTTATCTGCATGAGGGTCCTGCCAGTGTTCGCTATCCGAGAGGCGGCGGTCCCGGTGTCGCCGAGAATTCCGAAATGGAAGCACTGCCTATTGGCAAGGCTGAGATTCGCCGGAAGTCCAAGTCCGGCAAGCTGGCGATCATGGCATTTGGCACCATGGTTGCCCGGGCCGAGGCGATAGCCGAAGGTCTTGATGCCACTGTGGCCAATATGCGGTTCGTCAAGCCCCTGGATGATGAGACAGTGCTCAAACTTGCTGATGAGCACCAATATCTGGTGACCATGGAAGAGAATGTGATCATGGGCGGTGCGGGCTCGGCAATCAATGAGTTCCTGGCATCGCAGTTGATTTTCAAGCCAACACTCAACATCGGTGTGCCGGACAGGCACGTCGATCAGGGAACCCAGCAGGAACAATGGCAAGAGATAGGTCTTGATGAGGAAGGTCTGCGCACCCAAGTCAATGCCTATCTGGAAAAGGTCTCTGCCATTCCCAAGGCCAAGGGATAGCGAAGCCGCTCCACTGCCAACAACGCCTATCGGCTGGCAATGCCGAAAGTGGTGGTGCTCGAAAGGCAGGGTTATCTTCGATTTACCTAAACACTGTCGGGATTGACGAGAAGGCGAATGATGAATTCCCCACCTTCAGGATGTGTTGAGAGTGATCTTGAGTATCAAAACCGGATTCTGATCGGGGTATCAAGAACCTTTGCACTGACCATTCCGCAGCTTCCCGATGTTCTGCAGGATGTGGTCGGCAACGCCTACCTTCTGTGTCGGATTGCCGATACGATCGAGGACGAGCAAAATCTGGATGTTGAGAAGAAATATCAGTTCACGGAATCCTTTATCCGGGTGGTAGCAGGTGAGGAACCGGCGGAACAGTTCGCAAATGAACTCCTGCCACTGCTGTCACTGGATGAATGTTCAACCAATCCCGATGAGCTGGATCTAATCGAGAACACTCCGCGGGTGATCCGACTGACTCACGGCTTTACTCTGGTCCAGCGGACAGCACTTGAGCGTTGCGTAGGCATCATGAGTCGTGGCATGGTGGAGTTTCAGGAAAACTCCAGTCTGCATGGCTTGGCAGATTTGCCAGAACTGGCCCGCTATTGTTATGTGGTGGCCGGTGTTGTGGGTGAGATGCTGGCGACTCTGTTTTGTGAATACTCCAGGGAAATTGCCAAGAACGAAGAAGTACTCCAGGAATTGGCAGTATCCTTTGGTCAGGGCTTGCAGATGACCAATATCCTAAAGGATGTCTGGGAGGACCGGAAGCGGGATATGTGCTGGCTGCCGAGATCGGTGTTTGCGGATGCTGGATTCACCCTTTCGGGTCTATCGGTTGATACCAATGATAGGCGCTACGAACGGGGATTGATCGAGTTGATCGGGGTTGCCCGCAATCATCTTGAAAATGCGCTCCGCTTCACTTTACTGATTCCAAGACACGAGAGGGGGATACGGCGTTTCTGTCTGTGGGCCCTTGCCATGGCGGTACTTTCACTCAGAAAAATTCATGCTTGTCCCAGGTATCGCAGTGGTAGCCAGGTCAAGATCACGAGACGCACAGTCAAGCTTACCGTGACTACCATGGGGGTATTGGCAGGCTCCGATCGAATGTTGAGCTTGTTGTTCAATCTGTTTACAAGAACGCTACCGCAAACCAGACAGTACTGACCTGCTTCATCGCCCGGCTACTGAAATTCCGGGAGACTCGGGCCGGAAAGCGTTCCATTCTGGAATTGAGCGAAGGGAACATTGCGGCTTCGGGCTAACACTTGCAAATGCCATGGAGCGAGCGTTGACCCGGCAATGGCCTGTTACTAACATCCCGCAATGCGTGCAGCCGGAATAAAAGCCCTGAATAGCCGCTTGAGACTTATGCTGCGTGCAACATAACTGGACATTCGCACCGAGGCACTCTGACTTATTGCCGAGATGCTGAACATGCTCTTTACGGGAACGGGTTCACATGTTTTGAATGGACAAATCCATATGGGGCGTTCCCCTGCGCCGAATGGTATTCAAGCGACCCTTGAAAAGGTCGTTGTCATGATAGCGTCTGGCGCCAACAAGGTGCGAGTGGCTCCGATCGAAGCCTGGCAACATTGCTGACTTGCCCCAATCATCCTTGCTCACGACTTCAGGCCTCAAGACCATCTGGAGGATATTCAGGCCTGTGCGTTATTGCCCTGTTCCCTTTTGGCATGCAGACTGGCATTCGTTCGATAAATCGGCATTAATCGTCAAGAAAAGGTGTCGGTATGACGTAGGGGTAGCGTGCCCTGGCCTTGGTCTCGATTGCGCTTGAATTGCGGACGTAGCGTTTGCTGTCATTGCTACGCACCGAATGAACCCATTCAGGATCGCCCCCCGTCGATTCATGAATTAGTCTTCTTTCGCGCTGACTCTCAATACAGGATTCATGGATTGAGCATGGATCCCAGTCCTTCAGCAAGATTTCGAGGAGGGATTTCTGCAGGGATTCCTGCTCGGGCTGGCCAATCAAATTCGTCAGCTCGTTTGGGTCGTTGGACAGGTCGTACAATAACGGTGGATGTCCGTGAGTGTAAATCAGCTTGTGCTGATTGCTTCGTATCATGCGGCAAGGCGCGTTGACGCCTTCACCCGTGTATTCGGAAATGACCTGACTGTTCCACTCCGGGCTTCCGGAAATTAACGGCATCAGGCTATGGCCGTCGAGTGGAGAGACTGCATCTTCAGGATTGCCGCCGGCAATGTCAATCATGGTCGGAAGCAGGTCGACCAGCGACACAATCTCCTTGACGTGCGATACATTCTTCATCCCCGGAATCCTGACCAGCAAGGGAACCGCAGTCGACCATTCAAAGAAAGCCTGCTTGAACCACATGCCCCTCTCTCCGAGCATTTCGCCATGGTCGGAAGTAAGAATGACAACGGTGCTCGGGTCAAGCTGCAACTGTTCGAGCGTGCCAAGCAACCTTCCGACTTTGTCATCCAGATAGGAGCACATGCCAAAGTATGCATGCCGTGCATTCAAGACATGCTCCCTTGTTACTTCATGCAGGTCACCTGCGTGGGCATAATGCAGCCAGCGGCTCATGACATCCATTTGATCGAGACGAAACTCACGCACGGTCGGCATGCTGATCTGATCGTGCTGATAGCGGTTCCAGTATTCGGATGTGGTGATGTAGGGCGAATGGGGATGGGTGAACGATACCCATAACAGAAACGGGGAGTCAGTGTTGTAGCGTGCGAGGTCATAGAGCTTCTGCATACTTGCAAACTCCACTTCTTCGTCGTAATCGATCTGCAGGCTTCTGGTGCATATCCCTGAATCAACAACGGCTCGCATGTTGATTCCCGTGGGACGGTAGCACTCCCCGGCAATCCAGTCAGGCGTCCAGGCAAAATTTGACGGATAGATGTCGGTGGTGATACGCTCATTGAACCCGTGCAGTTGATCCGGCCCGATGAAGTGCATTTTCCCGGCCAGAACCGTGTGATACCCCTCGCAGCGCAAGTAGTGCGCCAATGTCGGAACCGAAGCAGGTAGCTCGCTCGCATTGTCCCATACGCCGATGGAATTCGCATAACGGCCGGTCAGCATTGATGCTCGTGACGGTACGCATAGCGGAAAATTGCAGTAGGCGTTCTCGAATACGGTTCCCGATTCGGCCAACCGGTCAATGTGGGGGGTTCTGGTTAGACCATGTCCATATGCAGCGAGTGCTTTTGCACTCATCTGGTCGGTCTGGATTACGAGAAAATTGGGGCGTTCAGGCACGGCAAACCCTCGTCAATTGGGTCAAAGACTGTCAGAACCGGGTGCACAGTTGAGTGGCCATACGCCCGGTTCAAGTGGTCAACGGAAAGTTTATGCTACTGAATGGTCATGCCAAGCTTTTCGGTCAGTACCTTGAACGCAGTATACTGATTCTCGACGAAAGCCTTGGTTTCGTCCGGCGGCAATACTTGCGGCACCGAACCCAGGCCTTGGGTCAGTTTCAGCCATGCCCTATCCTGGGAAATGTTCTGGAGTACATCGACCCATTTTGCGGTTACCTCGTCTGGAAGATTGGGTGGTCCCCACACTCCGCTCCAGCCGATGACGGATTCCAGTCCGGGATAGCCGGCTTCCATTGCAGTCGGCACATCCTTGATGCTTGCTATTCGTTCCGGTGTTGTGACCACCAGGGCACGAAGCTTGCCAGCCTGGATGTTGCCGATCACGCCGGATAGATTTTGAAACAGCATGTCGACGTGACCGCCGACTACCGCGGCCGCAGCTTTGCCGCCGCCCTTGTACGGTACATGCTTCATGGCATCCGCGCCCATTCCGAATTGATCAAGTACCATGACCATGGCGACATGAAGGAGTGTTCCAACACCGGCGGAAGAATAACTCAAGTCTGCTCCGCCTTCAATTGCCGCCTTGATGTCGTCCAGAGACTGATAGGGGGAGTCTGCTGGAACCGCAAGCACAAAGGGATTCAGTTCCAGCAAGCCCAGAAAGGTAAATTCATCCCACCTGTACGGAATCGTCCGATTCATGGCCGGAACAGCGGCTTGAGATCCGACTCTTGCAAGCAGAAGCGTGTAACCGTCATTTGCGCCCTTGACAACGGTTGTGGAACCGGACACACCGGCTGCACCGGTACGATTAACGACAAGGATACTCTCGCCCAGATATGTCGGAGCAGTTGCCGACAACGTGCGGGCCGCCAAGTCTGCAGCTCCGCCAGGACCATATGGGGATACCAGGGTCACCGGCTTGGCTGGATATTCGGCTGCCGATACGCCGGAAATGCTCAATACCGTGGCAGCCGCCAGCATGCTGAGCGCAAGTCTAATCATTTTTTTCATCAGTATGGTCTCCAATTGTTGCTGAACAGCGGCATGGACCGTTCCTGTACTGTAAATTCGCTATCCTGCCGCTCAAGTATGTTATTATGACATTAATTAATTACATTATGTAACTAAAAATATTCTCCCGGGATGACAGACAGTTTGACGTTTACATTCAGGCCATTGGATACCGCAAAAGACGCTTCAGGTCGTGGCAGGCATTTTGTGATGTCGGAAATCATGAGGCATGGTCCGCTTTCCCGCTCGGAAATCGCGCGAAGAATTGGCATGACCGAAGCATCTGTTTCAAGGATTACGCGCGAGTTTATCGATGCGGGTCTCATTGAGGAAACCGGGTTTATACGTGGTCCGAGTCAGCCGGGACGCAAGCGCATCGGAGTTCAGGTCCGTGCCGAAGGCGGCCATGTAGCCGCCATTGCCCTCAATGCATTTAGTCAGGATATCGTCATAGGAAATATCGCCAGTCAAGTGGTTGCAAAGCGACGGCTGCACTTCACGGATATGCGTTCAGCCGCGGAAGTGTTGAAAATCTGCGCGGCGGAATTGCTTGAACTGATCGGGCAGGCTGGACTTGAAAAGCATGAGGTGTTGAGCTGTGCCACAATATTGGCCGGATCGGTTGATCCGCTTGGCATGAAGGTTTTCAACGCATTTCCCATTGATTGGCAAGACATTGACGTGAAAGCAATTCTAAATGGAGAACTGGGATTGCCATTGGTGCTCGAGAGCATCTCAAACGCGAAGAATCTGGCCGTGCGCTGCAATGGTTCAACGCGCAAGCTGGATAACGTTGTTCTGTTCAACTGCTCTTTAACCATTGGCTGCAGCGTTATTTCTGAAGGCAAGGTGCTTCGGGGGCATGAATCCAGGGTGGGAATGATCGACTCGTTGCGGGTACCCGGAAAGACCGGCGAATTCAAGCCGATAAACCTGGCTGCTGGCGGAATAGCATTAATCAACGAACTCGATTCCTTGAGTAGTGGCAGGGGCAGGGACCTGGATCGTTTCTCGGCACTATTGAGCAAGGTCATTGAGGGCAACTCACAAGAACCCCTGGTTCCCGGCGCTTGCACTCTTTACCAGGCCGGGTATTCTCTGGGCCATGCAATCATGAACTGTCATTCAATCTTGCATCCACAGCGCATTCTGGTTTCCGGACCGCTCATTGCCAGTTCGCAGTACCGCGATGGGATTTGCAATGCCATGGGAACATGGGGCGACCCTGACTTTGCCAGGAACCGAATTGAGTTTGTTGACATGCAGAGTTATCAGGCAGCGCTGTCGCTTGCCGTCCAGCATTTTCTACTGCTTTCCGGCGAGGTACTGGAATCCGCCCGCGTTGCACCTGTTGCGTATGCGTGAGTCTCGATTGATCGGCCTGGTCATCACGGTGCTTGGACTGCTTGCGCTTGTTGTCCTGATCCCTGTTGGGATAGTCACACCGTCAAATGTCGAAAGGCTCGCATTGGCACCGGATTTTTGGCCGAACATCATTGCATCCGTATTCGTGATGATGGGCATCATCCTGCTCATTGCTCCGGCCAGATATGAAGTGCCATCGTCAGGCGAACAGCCTTACCGCTCCGCACACGCTACAAGACTGGTTTTGCTGCTTGGCATCCTGTTCGGAGTATATGTCGCGACCCCCCGCCTTGGCCTGGTCGTGCCGGCCATGCTGATGGTGTTTGGCCTGAGCTGGCTTGCCGGTGAAAGACGCTGGAAACGCTTGATCATTCTGTCGTTCGCCAGTCCCATCGCATTGGCCGCTTTTTTCACCTACATTGCAAGTGTTCCGATACCGCTGGGTGTTTTCGAGTTTATTTATGGCTGACAGCCCGTGTACGAAAATCTAATACAGGCCATCGGGCTGTTTTTCACATTCCAGAACGTATTGATCGTTTTGGCCGGAGTGTTGATTGGTGCCATTGTTGGTGCCATCCCCGGCATGTCTACGCCAATGGGAGTGGCACTGGTTCTTCCCTTTACCTTTACGATGGAACCCGTGACCGGCATTTTGCTGTTGCTTGGCGTGTACAAGGGTGGCTTGTACGGTGGTTCGATTACCGCAATCTTGATCAAGGCCCCCGGCACTCCGGCGGCTTCCTGCACGGTACTGGACGGCTACCCGTTGACCCAGAAGGGGCAAGCCAGGAAAGCACTCGACATGGCACTTTACGCTTCCTGCTTCGCTGACTTTGTATCCAACATGTCACTGATTCTTCTGGCCGGCATTCTGGCTAGTCTCGCATTGAAATTTGGTCCGCCCGAATTCTTTACGCTGATACTGTTTTCCCTGACAATAATCGCCGGTGTTTCCGGTGACAGTCTTGTCAAGGGTATCGCCTCGGCCAGTCTTGGGCTGATGTTTGCCGTTATCGGCCTGGACACGGTCTATGGCACGAATCGATTTCTGTTCGGAAACTGGAACCTCATGGGCGGACTGTCCTTCATACCGGTACTGATTGGACTTTTTGCGCTCCCTGAAATTATACGCTTCTTCGTAAATGGTGCTGCCGACCGGGTCAAGTCGGCAGCCATGCGGGGCGGCGGTGCCGGTCTTGCGGATTTCAAGCGCTGCTTCAAGTCCATCTTGCGCGGTAGCCTGATTGGTGTTGGCCTGGGGGCGATTCCGGGTATTGGAGGGGCACCGTCAGCATTCCTCTCGTACAGCGAGGCACGCCGAACATCCAGGAATCGAGACGGTTTCGGCAAGGGTGAGCTGGAGGGTGTTGCCGCTGCGGAAGCCGGAAACAACGGCGTTGCGGGAGCAACAATGATTCCGCTTCTGGCACTCGGTGTGCCGGGAGATGTAATCACGGCCATCATTCTGGGCGCTTTCATGATCCATGGACTCCGTCCCGGACCATTGCTGTTTGTCGAAAACATATCATTGATATACGCATTGTTCATCGGAATCATGCTGAGCAGTCTGTACCTGTTCATCGTTGGCAAATTTACAATCCGCCTGATCAGCCGCATTGCCGAAGTGCCCAACCGAATCCTGTACCCAATTGTTCTGTTGCTGTGCCTGTTCGGAACATTTGCAATCAACAACAACATGTTCGACGTCCTGGTCATGCTGTTGATGGGGTGTCTCGGTTATGTAATGATGCTCTGTCGTTTTCCGGCGCCTCCATTCCTGATTGCCTTCATACTTGGACCCTTGCTGGAAGACAATTTTCGCCAATCCCTGATTCTTTCGGACGGAGGGATCGACATTTTGTTCCGAAGCCCGATCTGCATCCTGTTCTGGATTCTGACGGTGGTGTCCGTAGTGTTTCTGGTGAATGGAAGGCGGAGAACCATTCCATTCAGCGCATAATCAGGAGATTCATTGCCCATGTACGGCAAGTCCACCAGCGGGAGCAGGCTGTTTTCGGTCGCGGTTATTTCCGATACGCATCTGAACAGTGTTGAAGACGACATCAACACCGTGTTTCCGGTTAACCGTCATGCGAATCCGAGATTGCGCACGGTGATTGAAGACTTGAATCTTCGCAAGATTGAAAGGGTGTTCCATCTTGGCGATGTGGTGCATCCGGTCCCGTCCATGGGAGAATCATACGAACAGGCCTCAAAGTGCTTTTTTGAGCAAATCGAACGTTTGGATCACCCCATTCACGTCATACCGGGTAACCACGATGTCGGGGACAAGCCATTGCCATGGGGCCCGTCAGGGACCATTCGCCAGTCGTTTGTCGACGCCTACTCGAAGTGTTTCGGGGAGCACTACTTCGCGTTACGACAGCAGGGCATTGTCTTTGTCGGCATCAATGCACAGCTGCTTGGTTCAGGGCTTGAACTCGAGGCAGAGCAGATGCAGTGGCTTCAGGACAAGCTCGGTGAATGTACGGAAGACCGGGTTTTTCTGTTTTCGCATTACCCTCCATATCTGCTGGATGCCGATGAGCCGGAACATTACGACAACCTCTCGCTGCGGAGCCGCCATGTCTTTCTGAATCTTCTTGATGCGTTTGGAGTCGAGGCGCTGTTTGCCGGTCATGTCCACCATTTCTGGTACAACCGTTACAACCAGTGCAGTATTTACATGCTGCCTTCAACGGCTTTCACGAGACAGGATTACAGCGAAATGTTTCGCATCCCGCCCGGTCATCAATTCGGGCGTGACGATCAGCCGAAACTGGGGTATTTCCTGATCCATATTTTCGAACACGGACACGAATTCGAGTTTATACGTTGCATGGATGCCGGGGTGAAGGGGGGTGATGCAGATCTACGGAAATCACTGGCAGCCAATCAATATCGATCCAGATCAGAGACCCATCCCGTGCTGGGAATGGAATTACGCGATGACTGGCAGGACCTGGCATGCATCCCTCCTTCCGGGGCGCTGGAAGAATTTGACCGCAAAACCGTCCGTAACGATTATGCCTTGCTCGCGTTGCTGGACATGGGCATCCGGCACCTCAAAATTACCGTATCGGACCTGATCGATGAAAGACGTCGAAAACGACTGGAAGAGCTGGTTCATCTGGGGTTCCGGTTCACGCTGTACTCGTTTGAACCGTCCGACCAGAAAATTATTGAGGTGGTTGCTGCAAACGCGCACCTGATTGAATCGTGGGAGCTGGCAGGAGAGCTGGAAACTTGTCATGTGCGGAGCAATGAGCTGAAATCGACTGGGATATCCGGCCGCATTCGCCTGTTTTTCTCTCCGCTAAAGCGCAGGGCAGATGCAGTGCGGCAAGGAAAAAAGTACTACCATGTGATCAATCACGGATTCGGTATTGGAGATTTCGATGGGGGTGCTGATACTGATCCTGCGAGAATCGCAGGCTGTTTTGATGGCATCGTACTGCAATGCGGGCTTGACTGTCCGGTCGAAAGGGCAGTCAGTTTGGCAAGCGACATCAAGCGCAGTGCGGGCATCAGCACTTCTGTACAACTGAGGTTGCGGACTGAAGACCCGTCCCGGTACTTTCACAATGAGCAAATGCTGTGCAACCGGATTGCCGAGTCGATGATTCTTGTATGGTCACAGGATGATTGCCGCATGTTTTGCGATACGCTGACAGATGTAGACCGGGGGTACTTTCCCCGGATAGGCCTGGTAGACCGCCTGTACAACCCGCGAAATCCTGCCCGGATTGTGCGTCACCTTCATCGGCTGCAAGATGTTCTTGGCGACCCCCTTAAACTGAATGTCGAAAGGATTTCCGGGCAATGCCGCCGCATTACATGCGAAGCGGAGTTTGGCACTCTTGTTGCACAGGTCGGTTCGAATAATGAGGAACCTGCACATGCTGAAGGCGATGATGCCGCAAAACCGGGGCTTTGGTTGAACTGGAATGACGGTTCGCTCACTCCTGACAGGCCCGACTACGAGGGATTGCCGACCCTCCGCGTTCTCGGTCATGAGGCAGGGAAAATGCTGAATCCGGAATAGGAATTGCGAGCTGTTGCCCTCGCGCAGCAACGGATGTACTCTGCGGTGCCCTTCGGTGTGCTGGCCGCATGGATTGCGAAGTTTTCTTCTGTTTGTCGCGGCTTTCCCGATTTTCACCGCTACATTGAGGACCCGCCGCTTGTATTCATCGACCATCACCGTCACCTGCTGGTCGCTCGGAAGCGGGTTTTTCGGAAGGTGGGGGTTCAAATCAAATGCCTGTTCGATACTGTACAGTTTACTGAATGCGCTATCCCCAGATCCCAGAGCGTGTCGACTTCTCGACCGAACCTCGGACGGACTAAGGGATACTTTACCGAATGGCCCCAGTGCGGGTCGATGTACAGGCCTTGCAAAACAGCGGCTCATCCTTCCA
>JAPYNK010000202.1 GCA_028285825.1 Arenicellales bacterium
CGAAACACCGCCGAAATGATCAGGGTCAGGGCCGTGATCCACTGATAGTGTTCCATGTTTTTCGAGTTCACGAATATCTCGAAAGGCCGGCGCTTCTCATAGGGAGTGCCCGGATTCAGCACAATATCGTTGATCGTGATGTAAAACGCATGTTCGGTGACCGGCGTCTTGATCTTGTAGGTATTGCCAGTCAGGGATTCCGGCCGTGCAACATTCTCGTGCATGCGCACGATATTGTCTCCCGGATGGACATTGACCGGGGCTTCAGGCAGATTCTGCACTCCGGCCTCTTCGGCTTCCGGCTTGATAACGTTATAGCCAACAATTTTTCCTTCTATCTTTCTCATCATGACAATTCGCTTGTGATCCCCTCAGAATAATCTTCGTCATCCGAAAACCGTTCGAATCGATACCGCTCTACTTCCGGAATGACGGTCTGCGCTATCCGGACTTGATCGAAGCTGGCTCCGGTGCGCATGGAAAACTGGATTCTTCGCTTGGTTTTCTGGTGTTTGACTCTCAGCCTCTTCAGTTTGTGCATTGAACCCGTCCAGTCTCTCCCGTTAAGCGTTAGGCACAGGCACAAAGCCTAGAACCGCCCGTAATACCCTTCCTTCAGCGCATCGAATAAATTGGCTGCGGTATGCTCTTCCCCGTCATACTCGATCGTCTCATTGCCCTTGACCTCGACAATTTCACCATCATCAAGGGTAAACTGGTAAACCGTATTCTCCAGATCCTGTTCCTTGACCAGTACGCCCTGAAATGCCTCCGGGTTGAACCGAAAGGTTGTACAGCCCTTGAGACCCTGCTTCCACGCATGCATGTAAATATCCTTGAAGTCGTCAAAATCAAAGTCAGTGGGGACATTGGCAGTTTTTGAAATCGACGAATCAACCCATTTCTGGGCAGCCGCCTGAATCTCAACATGCTGCTTTGGCGTGACGTCGTCTGCAGCAACGAAGTAATCCGGCAACCGATTCCTCTCTTCCTTCGCTCCCGGCTCTGCCCGAGGATTCACGAAATGCCGGTAAGCAAGAAGTTCGTAGGAAAATACATCGACGCTTTCCTTGGTTTTCTTTCCCTCTCGTATTACGTTGCGGCTGTACTTGTGCGCAAAGCTCGGCTCGATACCGTTACTGGCATTGTTGGCAAGCGACAGGCTGATGGTTCCCGTCGGCGCAATTGAAGTATGGTGCGTGTAGCGGCACCCCTTTTCGACTATCTCGTCCTGCAGGGATTTCGGGAATTTCTGCATGTAGCGGCTGTAACGACCCAGCAGTTCCCGACCCTTGATTCTGTCGCCGGCCTGATAGCCATCGTCCTTCATTTCGGGACGCTGCAGCAGCATTTGCCGAGTCACCACAAAATCCTCATCCATAATGGGTGCCATGCCCTTCTCTTCGGCAAGTTCAATGCCGACCCGCCAGCCGATCTCGGCCATCTCTCTCGCAATCCTCTCCGTAAACCCGAGTGAGTCCGACTCCCCATACTTCATCCTGAGCATGGTCAGTGTTGAACCAAGCCCGAGAAACCCCATCCCGTGGCGTCGCTTCCGGGCAATTTCATCGCCCTGCATATCCAGTGGAAGGCCATGAATCTCGACTACATTGTCAAGCATGCGGGTAAACACCGAGACCAGTTCCCGATACTTCTCCCAGTTAAAGCGGGCCCTGTCGGTAAACGGAAGCTCGACGCATTTGGTCAGATTGACCGAACCCAGCAAACAGGCACCATACGGTGGCAATGGCTGCTCGCCGCAGGGATTGGTGGCCCGGATGGTTTCGCAGAACCAGTTATTGTTCATCTCATTGATGCGGTCGACCAGAATAAACCCGGGTTCCGCATAATCGTAAGTGGAATTCATGATTTGATTCCACAGCCGCTGGGCCGGGACCGTGCCATATACCCGGCACGCAACGCGACCTTCTTCATCCCGGATATATTGATCATCGTGTGCCCAGTTCCGATAAACGATTTCACATTCACCGGATTCCAGTTCATGCTGCCTGGCCGGAAAATACAGCATCCAGCCCGAATTCTCCTCGACTGCCTTCATGAATTCATCGGTAATCAGGCATGAAAGATTGAACTGCCGGAGCCTGCCGTCCTCGCGCTTGGCACGAATGAAGTCGCTAATGTCCGGATGGGAGATATCGAAGGTTGCCATCTGGGCGCCACGCCGTCCCCCGGCCGAAGAGACGGTAAAGCACATCGCATCAAAAATGTCCATGAATGACAGCGGGCCGGAAGTCTGTGCACCGGCACCGGTGACCAGCGCACCTTTCGGTCTCAAGGTCGAAAACTCATATCCGATACCGCATCCGGCCTTGAGCGTGAGTCCCGCTTCACGAACCGATTCCAGGATTCCTGCCATGGAGTCGGGAACGGTACAGGAGACTGTGCAATTGATGGTGCTGGTTGCCGGCTTGTGCTCGATTGCTCCGGCATTCGAGACAATGCGTCCGGCCGGGATTGCCCCGTTCTGCAAGGCCCAGATAAACCGTTCACGCCAGTATTCCTGCCTCTCTTCCTTCTCGCTCCCGGCCAGTGCTTCGGCAACCCGTTCATAGGTCTCCTGAATATTCCGGTCTACAGGCATTCCGTCCTTGGTCTTCAGCCGGTATTTTGTATCCCAGATGTCCAGAGAGGTATTCTGCATGGGGACCAAGTCCAATCCTGAAGCCTGCAGATCCATCTGATCGTCGATCAGTTCAAGGCGTGATATTTTTTGCATAAAATTAACAGTCTGTTCTCTTGCAGGTGTTGTGAATAAGGACGATCACTCAGCCCTCCCCGAGAATGTAGAGGGTTCCGCAATAGGGACATCGTTCTCGCCCGGTTTCTTCAATGGGCAAATATACTCTCGGATGTGAGTCCCACAGCCGCATGTTCGGCATCGGACAGTGAAGCGGCAAGTCTTCTCGCGCAACCCGGATAACCTCATGTGCATTGGGCACATCCGAGGCACGATCCTTCCCGACTGTGGCTTGCGCTTCAGACATAGGTCAGCCAGTCGCGATACTCCGGGATCCTCCCATGGCAGGCATCAAAGTATCGGGATTGAATCCGCTCGGTAATCGGACCTCTTTGACCATTGCCAATCTGCTTGTTATCAAGCTCGCGGATTGGCGTAACCTCTGCGGCCGTCCCGGTGAAAAAGGCCTCATCAGCGATATACACTTCATCCCGGGTGATTCTTTTTTCGATGAGCTCATAGCCCTCGTCCCTGATAATCCTGAACACTGATCGACGAGTGATGCCATCCAGAGCCGAAGCCAGATCCGGGGTATAGATTATGCCATCTCGGACAATGAAGAGATTCTCTCCAGTGCCCTCCATGACGTACCCGTTGGTATCAAGCATCAGTGCTTCCTGGTAGCCATCCCGCAATGCCTCCTGCAATGCCAGGGTAGAATTCACGTAATGGCCATTGGCCTTGGCTCGACACATGCTCACATTCACATGAAGCCGGTTGATCGAGGATACCTTGACACGAATGCCATGGTTGAGACTTTCCTCGCCAAGGTAGGTGCCCCATTCCCAGGCTGCCACAATGACATGAACCTTGAGGTTGTCGGCCCGCAAGCCCATGCCCTCCGAACCGTAGAAAATCATTGGCCGGACATAGCATGACTCGAGCCCGTTCTGGCGAATCGATTCAATCTGGGCATTTTGCAGGGTTTTGCGGTCATGGGGAATTTCCATGCCCAGAATGTGGGCAGATTCAAACAGGCGCCGCGTGTGCGCCTGAAGATGGAAAATTGCAGTCCCCTGGTCGGTCTTGTAAGCCCTGACGCCCTCGAATGCACCCAAACCGTAATGCAGGGTATGCGTCAAAACATGCGTGGTCGCCTCCCTCCATGGCACCATTTGACCATCCATCCAAATTACCCCGTCTCGATCACTAAATGACATATTTTTGCTCCGGTTCAGGCAAAAGATTATAAGACATATTCATTTCGGGAATGCAGGTAAATCCGGTTTAATTTTGCACAAAACTTCCCTGAAGCCGTCAACCCGATTGCGGAATCGGAATTGCCGGTTTATCGTCAGAGTCCGGGAGCATTAACCGGGATTACGGGTAATGATCGAGAAACCGTGTTTCATGGCAATGCTGACCCATGCCCATCCAGAGCTCGCGCTTGAAGACAAAGTTCAACAATCAACGGAAATTGCGGTTGCATGCGGATAAAATTGATTGTTGCGACCCCTGTTGAGCCATAATGACGAGCTCCGGATTCATAGCCCAAACCAGCATGAGCGAGCAAACAGCAAAAAACGAGACGGAAAAATTAACGGTGCAGATCCATCAAGGCATCGATGAGATTCCGTCCGGAGACTGGGACGGCATGCTGAAGGATGGCTATCCCTTTCTCAAGCATCGGTATCTGGCGGCCATGGAGCGCCACCAATGCGTCGGCCAGGAAGCCGGATGGATACCGCGACATGTCGCCCTGTACGAAAAGTCGGAACTTGTGGCTGCCATGCCGCTTTATGAAAAGCACAATTCCTGGGGAGAGTTCGTGTTTGATCATGTATGGGCTGACGCCTATCACCGCCATGGTCAGCAATACTATCCGAAACTGGTCAATGCGATTCCGTTCACGCCAGCAACCGGACCGAGAATGATCAGCCGCCGGGACCGTGGTTTCAGGGATGCACCAATCCTGCTGAACGCCATTCACTCCATCATGAATCGCTATGGGTACAGTTCCCTGCACTGCCTGTTTCCGGATCAGGACGATCGAAGGCATTTCGGCATCAATGATCCCCTGGTTCGCAGCGACTGCCATTTCCAGTGGCATAATCAGGGCTATGCCTCGTTTGACAGCTTCCTTGACGAACTCAAGTCCAAGAAAAGAAAAAATATCCGCCAGGAACGCAGAAAGGTTTCGGAGGCCGGACTTTCGATACGCTGGCTTGCCGGCCATCAGACCACCAGCAGGGACTGGCATGATTTTCATGAAGTCTATACCCGGATCTACCAGCGCAAGTACGGCATGCCCGCATTCAACCTCGAGTTTTTTCTGGAAATTGCAGACACCATGTCAGATCAGGTCATTCTGGCTCTGGCCGACCACCGGCAGTCGGTCATCGCGGGTGCGCTCCTGTACCGTGATGAACAAACACTCTATGGCAGAATCTGGGGAACCCGCCAAAGGATGAACTCCCTGCACTTCGAACTGTGCTACTATGCAGGAATTGACTATTGCATCCGCGAAGGTCTTGCGAGGTTTGATCCCGGAGTTCAGGGTGAGCACAAGATTGCCAGGGGGTTTGTTCCAGCCCAGACCCATTCCCTGCACTGGATTGCCAGTCAGCCATTCCGACAGGCAATTCGCGACTTTGTCGAACGCGAACAACGCAGCGTTCGCAACTACATGGATCATGTTGACGGTCACACTGCCTATGGAGGCCAGACATCATGAACGATTTCTATACTTCTCGCGGGCCGTTCATGCCCATTGCCAGCGAGACCCGGTCGAACATCAATCCCGCCCTGACTTTCCTGCCCGCGATTTTCTTGAGCCTGCTGATACTGGGCATCGTCATCTACAAGTCGAACGTCATTCCTGCCAGAATTGCCAGTGAAGTCAGCCAGGAATTGAAGTCGTATCCCAGACTGGCATCTCTGGCTCACGTGAAGGGGCGCAATCTGGTTCTTGAAGGCGCGATTGATCCGTTTCCGGGCATGGATGATGCCATCGGTCGGCTTGCCAGAATTGACGGATTGCGCCTGGACGACCGGCTGGTCAGGCTTGACCCTGCTCCTCCCTATGCCGAGATGAAGCGAAACGAGAGCTCGATCATTTTAACCGGCACGCTAAACCAGAAAGATTTCGATTCGGTGGTTTCGCAAATCCATACTGCATTTCCGTATTTGACCATTCAGCACTGGGTCCAAATCGAGGAGGCCGTCGGGACACCGGTCTGGCTGGAAGGCCTGGCAAAAGGCCTGTACGCCCTTGACCCCGTGAAGGACCTCGAACTGATCGGCGGACAAAATCGGCTGCAGCTAAATGGCATGGTGCCCGATGACAGTAGCCAGACACTGGCTCGGGTCATGGCAGCATCGCTCATTCATCAGGTTGAAATCGACAATAGAATTGTCGAGCAGACACCGCCCGGTCACCCCGAGCTATCACTGAGTGCGAATCAGGATGGCCTGGAATTATATGCTGCAGCAAAAAGCCGGGATATGGCTTCGCAGCTCAAGCAGACCGCTGAAGATGTGTTCGGGCTGGTCATCGGCAAAATAGAACTCAACCAGAATATAGAGAGCGATCAGGTTCTGGCATCCGTGCTGTCCCTGCTCCCCGAACTCGCATCGGTAAAAAACCTGCGCCTGATGGGTGATGGCATTCGGTTTGTGATCTGGGGCGAAGTTTCAAGTTCCAATCGTCTGGAAAAGATTGCCCGGCGCATCAGCGAACTTGGATTGACAGGCACCGTAGACAGTAGAATAGTCGTCCGCAACAGCAACTCACCGGCCATTCTGACCATGCTTCGATACAACA
>JAPYNK010000203.1 GCA_028285825.1 Arenicellales bacterium
CTCAACAAGGGGGAAATCCATGCCTTGCTCGGCGAGAATGGTGCAGGAAAATCAACCCTTGTAAAGATGATCTACGGCGTGCTGAAGCCGGATGCAGGGCAGATATTCTGGCAAGGCAGGCCTGCTACCATCAATAGTCCGGCGGTCGCTAGAGAATTGGGTATTGCCATGGTGTTCCAGCACTTCTCCCTGTTTGATTCCCTGACCGTGCTTGAGAATATTGTTCTTGGGCTTGAAGCTCATGAGGCCAGCAACAACCTGGAAGGGAGAATCGTCGAAATCTCCGAAAAATACGGTCTGCCTCTGGAACCGGATCGCCATGTATACAGCCTATCGGTTGGAGAAAGACAGAGAATCGAGATTATCCGCTGTCTCCTGCAAAATCCCAGGCTATTGATCATGGATGAACCAACCTCGGTACTGACCCCGCAGGAAGTAGAGGCCTTGTTCGAGACCTTGCGGCGTCTGTGTGACGAAGGAATGTCGATTCTCTACATAAGCCACAAGCTTGACGAGATCAAGTCGCTATGCAGACACGCTACCATTTTGCGTCATGGAAAAGTGGTTGCATCCGTTCGGGTACAGGATGAAACCGCGAACAGTCTGGCGGCAAGGATGATAGGAGAAGAGCTCAGTGCGGTAAAGCTGACTTCTGCACATGCGCTGGATGAACTTCGGTTTGTCGTCGATAAGCTCGACTATCGTGCAACAGATCAACTCAGCGTCAGTCTCAAGCAAATCAGTCTGGAGGTTCATGGCGGGGAGATTCTCGGCATAGCCGGGGTGGCTGGCAATGGTCAGGATGAGTTACTGGGCGTCTTGAATGGCGAGATTCAAACAAGGCCATCTTCAGCAATCAGGATTGACAACAAGGCCTGTGCCGATCAGGGCCCGGATCAGCGTCGCAATCTGGGCCTGGGCTCGATTCCGTCAGAGAGGCTCGGGCATGGCGCAGTACCCGGTCTAACCCTTAATGAAAACACCTTGCTGACCGCACATGAACGAATAGGCCTGGTACGCATGGGATTGATTGACTATCAAAAATCCGAAGAATTTGGCCGCAAGATCATCCGTGATTTCGATGTTCGGTGCCATGGTGTGGAGGCTGAAGCAGGAAGTCTCTCAGGCGGCAATCTGCAGAAATTCATTGTTGGGCGGGAAATCAACCAAAAGCCGTCAGTGCTGGTGGTCTCGCAACCGACCTGGGGAGTTGATGCCGGTGCGGCTCAGGCGATACGGGTGGCTCTCAGAGAGCTTGCCGACTCAGGTGCAGCGATTGTAGTAATTTCGCAGGATCTTGATGAACTCATTCAAATCAGTGATCGCCTTGCCGCAATATGCTCCGGGGTACTGTCGAAAGCCCTGCCCACTGCAGAGGTCACTCTGGAACAGGTTGGGCTCATGATGTCTGGCGTGGAAACATTAGACAACGAGGTTTCCGCATGATTCCCTATCTTGAGAAAAGGGCTGGGCATTCGCAGACCATGGTCTATATCTCGCCGTTTATTGCTCTCGGCCTCACCCTGTTGGGTGGCATTATGCTGTTCTCGCTGCTCGGCAAGAGCCCTGCCCAGGCAATGCATGCCTTCTTTGTTGCGCCCCTTACCAGTCTGTACGGATGGGCTGAGCTGGGAGTCAAGGCTTCGCCACTGGTTCTGATTGGAGTGGCCTTGTCGATCGGATTTCGAGCCGGGGTCTGGAATATTGGTGCTGAAGGCCAGTTGACCCTGGGGGCGATTTGCGGGGGCTGTGTGGCACTCTGGCTGTACCGGGTCGATTCGGTATTCGTACTGCCGCTGATGATGATTGGCGGGATACTCGGTGGAATGTTCTGGGCTTCCATACCGGCATTCCTCAAGACGCGCTTCAACGCCAACGAAATCCTGACCAGTTTGATGCTGACGTATGTGGCCTTGCTGTTGCTGAGTCTTCTGGTTCACGGTCCATTGCGCGACCCGGACGGTTTCAACTTTCCGGAATCGCGAATCTTCCACGATACAGCATCCTTGCCGATCATACTGGATGGAACCCGACTGCATCTCGGTGCAGTATTTGCGCTCATTGCGGTAGGCGGTATCTGGCTATTGTTGTCAAAATCCCTGATTGGCTTTCAGGTTAAGGTGATTGGTCAGGCACCGGCAGCAGGTCGGCATGCCGGCTTCAGCGTGAATCGAATCATCTGGTTCACTTTGCTCCTCGGGGGTGGCTTGGCCGGCTTGGCCGGCATGTTTGAGGTATCCGGACCGATTGGCCAGTTACTGCCAAGCATTTCTCCGGGATACGGATTCACGGCCATTATTGTTGCCTTTGTTGGCCGGCTTCATCCCGTAGGCTCCCTGTTCGCAGGGTTGCTGATTGCCCTTTCGTATCTTGGTGGTGAAAACGCCCAGATTACCTTGAATCTACCAATTGCGGTAACCGGGGTTTTTCAGGGCATGCTGCTGTTTTTTCTGCTGGCCTGTGATGTTCTGATTCGCTATCGGATTCGCTTTAAATCGGTTTCAGGGCTTCGTCATGGTTGATGTCCTGATACCGGCAATGATTACCATCATCACTGCATCCACACCTTTGGTGTATGCGGCATTGGGTGAAATGATCACCGAAAAATCCGGCGTGCTCAATCTTGGTGTAGAAGGCATGATGCTGATGGGTGCGGTGACGGGATTCATTGCCGTCACCCAGACTTCAAGCGTGACGCTTGGCATTCTCGTGGCCATGCTGGCGGGTGCCGGAATGTCATTGGTCTTTGCGGCACTGGTGCTTGGATTGCAGGCAACACAGGTAGCTACCGGTCTGGCACTGACCATATTCGGCATTGGCCTTAGCGCACTCATCGGTCAAGGACTGGTTGGCGTGGCTTATGAAGGCATCCCCAAACTACCGATTCCACTATTGTCCGATATCCCGTTTATCGGGCCGATTCTGTTCGAGCATGATATCCTGGTGTACGGTTCATTTGTGATCACCGTACTGCTTTCATGGTTCTTGCGCAAGACCCGGGCAGGCTTGATTCTGCGAGCTGTTGGCGATTCCCATGATGCCGCCCATGCCATTGGCTATCCGGTCATCAGGATACGGTGTCTGGCAATCCTGTTTGGCGGTGCCATGGCTGGTATTGCGGGAGGTTATCTGTCTCTGGCTTATTCTCCGCTCTGGATTGAAAACATGAGCGCAGGCCGAGGCTGGATTGCCCTGGCACTGGTGGTCTTTGCGACCTGGCGTCCGGGCCGGGTATTTTTTGGTGCGTACCTGTTTGGTGGCATCACGATTCTGCAATTGCACGCTCAGGCCATGGGAGCGGGTGTTCCGTCTCAGGTCATGTCGATGTTGCCCTATGTGGCAACGATCATGGTTCTGGTACTGATTTCGAGAGATCGGAAAAAGATCAAGATGAATTCTCCGGCATGCATTGGTCAGCCATTTCACCCCTCATCTTGATACGATACATGAGTATGCTGCCGGGTTTTGTCGTGAGGACCGGGAGATTCGCTAGTCAGTCGCAAGAATGACTATAATAGGGCCAAGATCAGGTAGCTTGCTTGAGTATGAAGCAGCAAGTCAATCGATTGAGCAAACACAAATTTCGGAGGAAACATGATTAGGAATAAATTGAATATGCTGGCAGCAGGCACTCGCAAGCTGTCCACCGTACTGGTCGCCTTGCTGGTCGCTGTGACAGGCGCAGGCGTACATGCAGATGGCCATGGTCACGGACCCAAGGTCGGATTCATCTATGTTGGCCCAACCGGAGACCATGGGTGGACCTATCGCCACGACATTGGTCGCCAGTCTCTTGAATCGGAACTCGGTGTCGAGACAACATTTGTCGAGAGCGTCCCGGAAGGCGCTGATGCCGAGCGGGTTATCCGGCAGTTGGTAACCAGTGGCCATGAACTGATCTTCACCACTTCTTTTGGATACATGAATCCGACCAACAAGGTTGCAAAGGACTTTCCCGATGTCAAGTTTGAGCATGCGACAGGCTACAAGCGGGAGTCGGACAATGTCAGCACCTATTCTGCGCGGTTCTATGAGGGCAGGGCGGTAATTGGGACCATTGCCGGACACATGAGCAAGACCGGGGTAGTTGGATATATCGCTTCTTTCCCCATTCCGGAAGTTATCCGTGGAATTAACTCGTTTACGCTCGCGATGCGCAAGGTCAATCCTGATGCCGTGGTACGGGTTGTATGGGTCAATACCTGGTATGACCCCGGTAAAGAAGGTGATGCGGCCAAGGCATTAATTGATCAGGGCGCCGATATCATCGCTCAGCATACCGACTCGCCGGCTGCCCTGCAGGTCGCCGAGGATCGAGGAGTCTACGCATTTGGTCAAGCCTCTGACATGAGCCAGTTTGCACCCAATGCTCATCTGACTTCCATCGTGAACAACTGGGATCCCTACTATATTGAGCGAACGAAAGCGGTAAAGGACGGAACCTGGACACAGGTAGACACCTGGAATGGCATTCGTGAGGGCATGGTCAGCTTTTCGCCCTATGGCGATGTAGTGCCTGCAAATGTCCGGGCGGCCGCAGATGCGGTCAAGGAAGGAATCGCAAGCGGTGCCATGCATCCGTTTGACGGTCCATTCAACAACCAGGCGGGTGATCAGGTGATTGGTGCCGGAGAACATCTTGATGACGGAGTCCTGCTGGGCATGGATTACTACGTCGAAGGGGTTGAGGGCGACTTGCCGGGCTAGCAGTGCTTGATTCAAAATACGGGAATTGCCGCCTCATCATGGGGCGGCAATGATTTGCAGGGAGTGAAGGCAGCATTGCTGTCGGGGGGCCGCCTGCTTACTCAAAACAGGAAGGGAAAAATCAGGTCCCTGTTACATCTTGGTCCAGCATTCACATGGACCCGACCGATATCCATTGATGCCAAGTCTTGAATCTTGCATGTTTCAAAAACACGCAATGCAACGAATGCGTGGATTCGGGATAACGATCCAAAACGATGAGTGATGCTTGATAGTCATGTCCATGAGTGGCTGAATCTGCTGATTCGATGGATTCACTTTATTGTTGGCATCGCATGGATCGGTGCCTCATTCTATTTCAACTGGCTTGAGAACAATCTCGATCGCAAACGGCCGCCCCGGGATCCCATCGCTGGCGATTTATGGGCAGTTCATGGTGGCGGCTTCTATCACTTGAACAAATTTGCCACAGGCCCCGAACAATTGCCAGAGGAACTTCACTGGTTTAAGTGGGAAGCCTATACGACCTGGCTGACTGGCATGATGCTGTTGATTCTGGTTTACTATTTCAATGCCAGGATCTACATGATTGATCCGTCGGTCCGGGATTTGTCAGCCGTTGAGGCCATGCTGATTTCCCTCGGCACGATTGCCGGTTCATGGTTTGTTTACGATGGAATTTGCCGCTCTGCCCTGTCCAGACGCCCTCGAATACTGGTTGGAGTGGTATTTCTGTATCTGGTTCTGCTGGCGTATGTCCTGTCTGCCGTGTTCAGTGGAAGGGCGGCCTACATTCATGTTGGTGCGGTGATTGGAACACTGATGGTGGGCAATGTATTTTTTGTGATCATTCCCGCTCAAAAGGAAATGGTTCGGGCACTCGTCGAGAATCGCAGTCCGGACCCTTCTATAGGCGCCAAGGGCTTGTTGCGTTCCCTACATAACAATTACCTGACGCTACCGGTTCTGTTTGCCATGATCAGCGTGCATTTTCCCAGTACCTATGGAAGTTCTGCGAACTGGCTGATCCTGATTTTGATTTCGGTTGCCGGGGTGATGGCCCGGCATTATTTCAATATCCGCAAGGCCATTCGCTCTGCATGGTGGTTTCTGGTGGCTGCATTCTGTATTCTTCTTGGAGCGATGTGGCTTGCCTATCCCAAGTCTGTCGGGCACCAGCAGCAAGCCGTTTCATCGATAGAGGCCATGGCGATCATCGCCAGTCGATGCAGTGGCTGTCATGCGGGCAATCCTTCTTTTGCAGGGTTGTCGTCTCCGCCGGGAGGATTGATTCTAGAGACGGTTGAGCACATTGAAAGCCATGCCGACAGCATTTACCAGAACTCGGTGTTAACCCATACCATGCCACCCGGCAACCTCACAGGCATTACGGATGCTGAGCGACAGGCTCTTGCAGCCTGGTACCAGTCCCACAGGGATTCGCAATGAACGGGGAATATTTACGTGATCTGATTGGTTACGGATCTGATCCTCCTGACCCCCAATGGCCGGGTAATGCCAGAGTCGCGGTGCAGTTTGTAGTCAACTATGAAGAGGGGGGAGAGAACTGTATCCTGCATGGCGATCCGGGTTCGGAGGCATTTCTCTCGGAAATTATCGGAGCGCAAGGTTATCCGGGAGTACGGCACATGAACATGGAGTCAATTTACGAGTACGGATCCCGATCCGGATTCTGGCGATTGCATCGCCTGTTCACCGAGAGAGACATGCCGGTCACGGTTTTTGGAGTGGCCATGGCCTTGCAACGCAACCCCGAAGCGGTGCATGCCATGCTTGAAGCGGGCTGGGAGATAGCCAGCCATGGCTATCGCTGGATCGATTACCAGCACGTAGACGAAGTGCTTGAGCTTGAGCATCTGCATGCAGCAATCCTGATTCATGAGCAGGTCACCGGACAGCGTCCACTTGGTTTTTATTTGGGGCGTACCAGCCCCAACACCCATCGCCTGACTGCCGAACATGGTGATTTCCTATACAGTGCCGATACCTACGCGGATGACTTGCCTTACTGGAATGACAACTATGACAAGCCATTGTTGATGGTGCCTTATACGCTAGATGTCAATGACATGCGCTTTGCAACCGCTCAGGGGTTTAATTCGGGAGAACAGTTTTTTGGCTATCTGAAAGACAGTTTTGACTGTTTGTATGAAGAGGGGAGCCGGTTTCCCAAAATGATGTCGATCGGATTGCATTGTCGGCTGGCTGGGCGTCCGGGCCGGGCCAGGGCCCTGGAGAGATTTCTGGACTATGTCCATGAGAAGGAGCGGGTCTGGATTTCCCGTCGTATTGACATAGCCGAGCATTGGAGGAGCCACTTCCCTTATGGATGAATTCGAGCGCAGATGGGTAAATCTTGCATCGGCAAGGCTTGGTGCGAGCGCGATTGACTGTAGCGACGATTTTTTTGCTCCCATGCACAGGATGCTCAAAGATGAACCGCCCGTATTCATCGAGGGCAAATACGATGATCACGGTAAATGGATGGATGGCTGGGAGTCGAGAAGAAAACGGGAATTTGGTCATGACTGGTGTGTCGTGAAGTTAGCCAACCCCGGGATAGTGAAGGGTTTTGAAATCAATACCGAGCATTTCACGGGAAACTATCCGCCAGCGGCCTCGATTGGCGGTTGTTATTGCGAGAGCGATGATCTTGGGGATATGCAGTGGAGGGAATTGCTGTCCATGACTGCCTTGCAGGGGGATTCTCGGCATTTTTCCAGCGTCAATGATTCTGCGGTGTATACCCATGTGCGACTCAATATATTCCCTGATGGCGGGGTTGCGAGATTTCGAGTGTATGCGAAGCCGAGTATTGACTGGAGCCAATATGGCCAGGGTCAATTAGTGGATATTGCTGCATCCTTGAATGGAGGAGTTGCGATGGCCTGTAATGATGAACATTTCGGCTCGATCCGAAACCTGTTGATGCCCGGACGGGGGGTCAATATGGGAGATGGCTGGGAGACCAGACGGCGCAGGGAGCCGGGTAACGACTGGGTCCTGATTTCACTGGCTCGCGCCGGAGTGATCCGGCAGGTGGTGGTTGATACCGCGCATTTCAAGGGGAATTATCCGGAGAGCTGCAGTATTCAGGGTGCAAGTTTTCCAAATGTTGCGGAGGATACGCTTGAGGACAGCTCCGGGAACTGGCCGGAACTATTGCCAAGAACGCAACTTGGAGCAGATGCCGAACATCGATTCTCTGAAGAGGTGGTTGATCGGGGTCCGGTTACTCATGTACGGCTCAATATCTTCCCGGATGGCGGGGTGAGTCGGCTCCGCTTGCTGGCGGATGTTTCCGGCTCGTAGAAGCCATGACGACGTTGATACCGAAAGCCCTGACGAAAACCGCTTTCGCGGCTTATGGTCAGGTTGTGGAGACGTTCGATGCCCGGTCGATGACGATTAACCAGGGGTTGACGACCCGATATCATGATCTGTTTCGGATTGATGTGTCACGGGGAGGGGGTCATCCCATCGGCAATGTTTTCAGGACCCAGCCGTTGCCACTGCCTCACAGGGTGACAGTCATGGAGCGACACCCGTTGGGTAGTCAGGCCTTTATTCCGCTTGACGCGAAACCATTTCTGGTGTTGGTTGGAAGCGCGGGCGAGTCCCTGCAGGCCGAAGATCTCGAGCTGTTTCTGACGAATGGCAGGCAGGGCGTCAACATCAATCGGGATACCTGGCATCATTTCAATATCGCACTGGACTCTACGCAGGATTTTCTGGTCATAGATCGGGGAGGGCCGGGAAGGAATCTCGATGAGATCGAGGTTCAGGGTGAGGCGTGGATTGGCCCCATTCATGAATCCTGATCTTGATCACAAGGTCATCCCGAGAATTCTTGAGCGAAGAGGTTCCGGTCCGGATTTCGGCATTGGCATGTTTCTGGAACATGCCAGAGAGGGTCTCCAGTCGAGAATTAGCGATTCATCCTGGCAGGGTGGTCAGGCCCTGGTGGTTGACTTTGCCGAGCAGCAGTGGAACCTTGCCGGGGTCACGGGGTTATCGAGGCAGAGTGCCCATGTTTGCCTGAATCATGATTTTGACTTGTTTTACGGCCTGCCGGAGCAATGCCTTGACCTGATCGTGCTGAACCTGCTACCAGCCTGGTGTGATTTCCAGTTTTTACTCGAGCAGGCCAGATCGCGACTCAATAGTGGAGGTCTGTTCGTATTCTCCAGCTTCGGTCCCGATACGCTGAACGAGGTTGTCAGAGCCTGGGCACCGGTTGATGGCTATCAGCACGTTCACCGTTTCATTGACATGCATGATCTGGGTGATGTCATGCTGTGTTCAGGGCTGGCCTGTCCAATTGTGGATACAGAATGGATGAATTTCATCTATCCGGATTATCAGACCCTGGCGCGAGACTTTCGAGCCGGCGGTTTTTCCAATGTTCATCAACAGAGACGGAAATCGCTGACCGGAAAAAATCGCCATGCACAGTTCATGGAAAACTTTCGGGAGTGTATTTCGAATAGTGGAGGTGCCATCAGTTTTGAATACATATACGGGTTGGGATTTGTTCAAGACCGATCATCAGTCAAGGTGCAGCCTCCCCAACCATGATCTGAGCGACCGGGATTTTTCATGAGTCCACTGCTGTGTCAAAGTCCCTTATAATGTGATTGAGAACTCATCGGATGCGGCGAATACCACTGACCGTGGTTGATTTAATCGCTGCAACTGGAATCAAACACAGCAACGGGGCTGAAACATGAGAAAGATCCTATTATTACTATTACCGGTCATAGTCATGACCATTACCTCCGGTACGACCGCACATGCTGCTGAAAGAGATCCGGTCAAAAAAGCGATTGAAGCCAGACAGGCTGTAATGGTACTGCGTTCATGGTATGCCGGTCCTTTATTCGGCATGGCCAAAGGCGATATTGAGTATGATGCCGACTGGGCCAGCACTCTCGCAAACAGCCTCAAGGCCGAGCTGGATACCACTGATCGTGGTATGTGGCCCGAGGAATCAGACTATGAGACTTACCCGGATTCTAGTCGAACACTCCCCGAATGGTGGCTTGATGTCGATGGCGCAGAGGAGGCTGAAAAAGCCTATGACAATGCTGTAGCCCAAATTGCAGAATCTGCTGGCGGTGGTTTGGATGCACTTCGATCAGCTGTCGGCGGTCTTGGCAAGAGCTGCAAGGGCTGTCACGACGGTTATCGCGCAGAATGACGGCCCAAGACAGGTTTTGATCATCCTTATTTCAGGTGGTTGGGGCCCGAGATGGCCGATAACCGAAATTCTGACGAATATCGGTTTGGCATCCCATATTTAATGAGGTGTTCCTGTTGTTCATGGGAAGTTCTTCAAGAATGAACATGAAGGCGATACCCGAAGGTTATGCTTATGAGCATGTTTGGGGAGTTCCAATCCGGGTTTGGCATTGGCTATTGGCTTTTTCGGTGATATCGGGCTGGATACTGGGGGAGTTTCGCACCTTCTCGGTCATGCAGTGGCATTTTTATGCCGGATATTGTACTGGCGTGTTAATACTGGTTCGAGTTGTCCTTGGATTCACTGGGTCGTATCCGGTTCGGTTTTATGCCTTGGTATCAGGTCCTCGGACAATGGCCGGTTATCTTGGAACCCTGCTTGAGAGACGTCCGAGTGGTAGTTTTGGACACTCCCCAATGGGTGGTTGGGCGACCATTGCCATCCTGCTTTGTCTGGCCTGGCAGTTCACGACTGGCTTGATGTCGGTTGATGATGGGTTGTTTTTCGAAGGTCCGTTAGCCGCCTGGGTTTCATCCGAAACGAATCGTACGGCAACCCGGTTTCACAATTATGGAGCGAAAGCAATCCTGATTTTATTTGTGATGCATATCGGCATCATGCTTTTTTACAGAATCTGGAAGCGAGAGAACCTTGTTACTGCAATGATTGCCGGGAAGAAGCTGGTTAAAAAAAATTATTCATAATCGCTATTCTTCAATGCCTCAATTCCACAGTGAAGTGAGCATCCAAGAAGGTCGCGGCATTATTTCTTGGTGGGTACATGGCATAGAGTCAGGGAGATTGTCCTGACTTTTTTGATCTCTGTGAATACGTCAGTCTCGAATGCTGGCTGGGCAACGATCACCAGTCAACTCTGTAACGGTCGGCAATGCCAAGTAAGAGGCACATCGTTTGCAAGTCACAGACCAGTAAAATTTCATTATCCCCTGCCAATTCCAGTCATTTATTTCTTGTTGGAGGGACTTGGAAGCTTTTGTCAATCAAGGCGTCAAACCATTGCTCCGCATTTTGGCGAATTGTGCACGGGTAGTTACACAGGGTCGAAGAATCCTCGTCATAGCCTCGCTACTTATCAGCACCAATTTAACTTCCTCATAAATACCAATCTTACGCTGATATCACGTCACATAAAGTCGGTACTGAGGCCGTAGCACTGGATAGTATCATCGGCAACGATGATTAAACTTCCCGCTTAAAGGATAAACTGGGAGACTGGTATTCTTACACTCTATTAAGCCGGTTCTGAAAATCAGCGACAACTTCCATAATGTCCTCAAATGTTGGCACCTCACCATAGAACATTTCCTGCCGCATACTTTCATAATCTGCTTGCCACACTGGGAGATCGTCGGCTGTAGGTACCAGCTGCAACTCTTGCGGGTTTAGCGTTGAATAGTCAACCCAGGAATAGCGGAAAAATATCTGACGGTGGGCGGCAATCTGGTGGAATAGTGCAAGATCCCTGACAGATTCACCACCCACTCCGGCCTGAATCATCTTGTAAAGGTCTTAGTAGTGGCGGGCCAGGGACCGTTGCCGCCTTTTCTTGGTTTTTGGACGAAATGTCTCCTCATGCAACAGCATTGCCTTCTCTAGAAATGTCCGCTTTGGCCGTACTGCCCTCACATTTGATCTTGGCTCAGTCAGCAATTCAGGGAAAGCTTCTTCAATATGGGGCGTAATCTTGACGGAATCGACAGGTTCTGTATCTG
Organism: Arenicellales bacterium; assembly: GCA_028285825.1. GTDB lineage: Bacteria > Pseudomonadota > Gammaproteobacteria > Arenicellales > Poriferihabitantaceae > Poriferihabitans > Poriferihabitans thioversatilis. The sequence goes on from JAPYNK010000203.1 coordinate 11,704, forward strand.
ACCGAGCACCCATTTCAATCCTTACTGCCCGATGAAGATAGGTGGCCTGCTTCGAAAAGGCTGTTGGATACAACAACAGTAAGGTTTGTTCATCGGGATCGTTGGGATCAGGTTCAAGTGACCATTCGAGTGTGTCCGGCAGGTCAGATGAGATCGATTCGATGAGCGTCGGTTGAATTTGATTGCTGATACATTGCTGACAGGCTTCTTTTAGTGCCTGGAGGCGCTTGGCCATTTGTTTCTTGCTATAGGGGCATGTTCTGGGGCATTTTCCCCTCCAAATCCCAAAATATCCCTGCCGATGACGATATCTATATCTTCAGAAAAACGTTCGATGAGATTCCAGCATTTAGATAACGACGTACCACCCTTAAAGGTTAGATGCTTGCCCCATTCGGTCAGGCTGAACAATTTGCCTAGCGTCCAACAAACCCAGAAGTCTTTTTCGACTGCGATTTCGGACAGGTTCAGTTGTACGCCCGTCTTAATACAAACGAGCCGTCGACGTTCTTCCGACATCGCAATAAATTCTCTCATATTGCTCCTTTCCGACTAGCCAATAAACGAAAGATATCTGCGATCCAGGCCGGGGCATACCGAATATCCTCTATCAGCTGCCTACATGCATCGTGATCGAGGTGACGATCAAGCTGAGCGATGACTTGCTGATCGACATTCTTCCGGCTCAGGTGGCGCAGTGACTGAACCACCAACCCACTGATCTTTCCTGCAGTGGCCATATTGCGGGGAGTCGTGTGCTTTAGGATTATTTTTCGATTTCCAATCCGGATAGTCCGCGAGCGACCATCCGTCAAATAAACGATCTTCATGGGGACTTGTGTGGAGAGCCCAAGCAAATTGGCTGCGTAGGCTCCGGAGGGTTGAAGTCGGGTAGCATCGCGACCTGCAAGTGCGCTTGCGATGTCATCTGTCGATGGCTGTAATGGACCCAACTGGGAATCAATTTTCGGGTAATCATATAGTCCCCGCGCCAGTTGACGGATAAGGCCACTGTTCCGATACCGCATCAGTGCAAGATCAACAGCCCGGCGGGTACCTAGATCGGCAAATCTGTCGGGCGTAAAGACCCAGCCCCGCTTGCGGCCCTGTATCCGGCGGCGGATCTTGTTGTCTGTACTGCCTGCATGCTTACCCATATTTCTAAAAGAAAAGTATATATCAATTTCTTTCAAAATAGAAATCTTTTTCTGCTCCTTAAATAAAAACATGTAAATACCTTCAATGTCCTGTATGCCGCGGTTTTCGAAGGGTCTGAAGTCACCCAATAGGTGATTTCAGGCTTGGAGTTGA
>JAPYNK010000204.1 GCA_028285825.1 Arenicellales bacterium
GATATGGAGTTGGTGGAAGCGGTCATCTCCCGTGGCGACGCCCGATTTTGCGGACTGATTGGTTCAAAATCCAAGGCAGGGAAATTTCGCAGTCGATTGCGCAGGAAAGGCTTTACGGACACCGAAATTGAAGCCCTTGTTTGTCCCGTTGGATTGCCAGGTGTTGCCGGCAAAAAGCCGATGGAGGTGGCAGTATCCATAGCTGCGCAAGTCATCGGTCTTGCGCATGACATCGAAACCGAAAACCAGCAGAGGCCCACAGGCTCAGTCAATTCCAGGGCGGTTGAGGTCTAACCCCCGAACCATTCGGGGCAGGGATTCTACAGCAGTCCCTGATCCGGCAGAAACGGAAAAGGACTTTGCAGATCCCGTGGAGTTGTGAAAGAGAGGCATGAGGGTGTGGGTCAGGCTGTGGACAACGCGAGGCGTTGTCGCCTCGCATACAAAGGGCAATTTCCACTTTCGGGAGTATCCTGATTGGGATATGCCGGGGTGAAACCTTCCGTGTCCGGGCGTATTTTGGTGAATCCGTAAAATAAAGGCTTGCTCGATCAAAGAATGATTCGGGCTTGCCAACAGGCACGAAGCATGGCGGTACTCAACCGCATTTCAACGTTTGTCGTGAACCTTTTTGGGGGTGCCAGTTACCGAGAATGACTGAACCCAACAGCTATTTTCTCAACCCTTTCGATCATGACACGGTGCTGACTGACCCTGGCCTGTCGGAACGCGACTTTGGCAGGGGCCATGAACCTGTTGTCGATACTTGCAGGTACATCCACATGATCATGCATCGACTCGAAGGGTTATGATGTCGGTATCGTGATACTGCTGATGAAACACTGAAGATGCCAGATGCCGAAGCAATCTCACGGATAATTCCTGTTCATTGGCAACTTCACGAATCGGGCCATCCATAAGTACCATCCGATCCTGTAAATTACTGATAACCGGACATGCGACAAATTCAAGAACGGCATTTCCATCTTTTTTTCTGGCTTCCAGACGGAACTTTCGCCGATCGACAAAACCAGAGCTGCTATCGAGCAGAATCAGCAGGGTTTCCTCACTGGCTGCCTGTAAACGATGAATCATCTCCGGACCCCATTCGCAACGTGATACGAATTCTGCAAGAAATCCATGAATTTTCGGCAATGCTGCAACATCAAGATCCAACTCTATTCTCTGACGTTTAGGCTCGGTCAGTTCGACAAACAGCGAAATCAGGATCGCAGTCAATCCTCCAGCGGTCATGCCATTTTGCAGCATTCCACCCGCAAACCCCCCAACGAATTCGGGAAAAATCACGTTGTTCTGACATCCAACCCCAATCCAGAATGAAAATCCGGAAATCAGTCCCTTGCGGTAATCCACGCCATCCTGAATAATGATCTTCATCCCTACTACAAAGAGCATCGCCAGCAGAACCGTGATATAGGCTGCCACAACCGGATTGGGCACAGCCAGAATCAAGGCTGTAAACTTTGGGAAAAAAGCAAACAACACGAAAATGACGCCAACGCAGACCCCAACCTTGCGAGCCGCAACCCCGGTCAGTTCGGTTACGGAAACGACTGTTGAATAGGTTGTATTGGGAAGAGTGCCCAGAATCCCCGACAACAGGTTTCCAAGCCCATCTGCCGCAACTGCGCCCTGAACCGCCTTGTAGTCAATCGCTCGTGCTTTCTTCCAGGACACCCGCTGGATTGCCACCGAGTCGCCAAGGGTTTCTATGGCGCCAACGAGAGTCACGAACACGAATGCCGGCAACAGAATCCAGAATTCGGACGCAAAATCAAGGTCAAGCCCGGGCCAGGCCCAGTCAGGAGTACCAAACCAGCTGGCCTCGGCAACCTTCTCCATGCGGTACAAGCCAAACATGCTGGACACGATGGAACCGACAATCACTCCGGCAATCACGGCCCATAATCGCATGATCCCGCGAGCCTTGAGCGCGAAACCCAGAATGGTCAATGTAGTAACGAGTGCACTGACTGGAGCCGCATGGGAAGGCACATCCTCGGGAACCTGCTCCAGCATGCCGAATATGATTGGCATGACGGTGACCGCAATGAGCATGATTACCGTTCCGGATACAGTCGGCGTCAGGATTCTTCTGAAAAGATGCAGTCGACCCGCCAGCAGAAACTGGAAAACGGAGGAAATGACGACCAGCGTAGCCAGTAATGCCGGACCACCGGAAACCAGGGCGGTGATACTGACGGCAATGAATGCCCCGGAAGTGCCCATGACCAGTACGTAACCCGCACCAATTCTGCCAAGTCGAACAGCCTGGATCGCCGAAGTAATGCCGCTGATGATCAGTGCCGTAAACACGGCCCAGTTCAAGTACGTCTCGGGTCCATTGGCTGCGCGGACAACAATTGCCGGAGTCAGAACACAGCCCGCAAGACACAATACCGAAAGCTGTGCCCCCAGACCGATGGTTAGCGGCAGGGGAGGCGAATCATCCGCCTCGAACAGTATCCTTTTTTCTTCACTCCCGTGCTGACTTGACGATTTGGAAAGTTCCTCGCTGTCTTCGTGCTGCACAACGCAATCCTAGCCTTCTACAGGAACGGACAGGGTGCCTGTCACCCAATAATTATCCCGCCTAGACACCTTTCATTTCCAGGACAGTCTAAAGCAGCAGTTCTATCCAGTGATGAACTGGCCTTCCGGGATCTGACAGATGCATCTGGCATCCAATGTTTGCCGTGCAGACCATATCGGGATCCCGGTCATACAATGCGTCGAGTTTATTTTGTCTCAGCTGATTTGACAGGGCAGATTTGGGCTTGCCATCGATCTCTCGCTCAATGATCTCGGCAAGATCAAGGGTTTTTTCGGCAATGCGACTTGCCTTCTCCAGATACTCGGGGTCGTGGCGGAATAAGTGCGGATATTCCCGGATCGTTACCCCGCAACCGCTTGCCGTCATTGCAAATGCCTCGATTTCACCAAGATGGGGGATCCAGACATCAATCAGCTTCTTGGCCACTTCCATGCCCTTGTGTTCGTTTGTGGTGTGCAGATCGACTGCGCCACAGCAACCTGCTGCGGAGACCTCAAACAGGGAAATTCCATAGCGGGACAATACCTGCGCAGCCGCCCTGTTGGTATCCGGCGCCAGGGCACCCTGGGCACAGCCCGACAAGGCAATCATGGTTCTGGATGCCTTCTGATCAGGCCAGCCCAGAGTCGGTTTACGGGCGACGGGAATTTTCTTTCGGATAATTTTGGGTGCCAGTGGTTTCACCCATCTGGCCATGCCCGACATTGCCTTAAACAGCTTCGGCTGCCGAAGCATCGCGGCAATCACTGAACGGGCCAGGGTTTCGAATCCGCTTCGTCTGGTTTTGCTGCTGACCGTGGCTCTGCCAAGCTCCAGTATTTTCGCGTACTGAACTCCCGAGGGGCAGGTTGTCTCGCAGTTCCGGCAGGTCAGACAGCGATCAAGGTGAAACTGGATTTGGTCCAGGGACTCCGACTCTCCTTCAAACATTTGCTTCATGAGGTAGATGCGTCCACGCGGACCATCCATTTCATCCCCGAGAAGCTGATAGGTTGGGCAGGTTGCATTGCAGAATCCGCAATGCACGCATTTGCCGATTAATGCTTCGGCTTCCTCGCCGGCCTGGGTGCCCTGAAATTCTACTGCGAGAGAAGTCTTCACGTCAGAGTCCGTTATACATCCGACCGGGATTCAGTATCCTGTCTGGATCGAATACATCTTTCAGTCGTTGCTTGATGCGCATGGTTGCCGGATGAAGTGCCGGAAACACCTCTTGAGATCGGTCTGCACTGCAAAACCGTTCAAGCCAACCCCCCTGCTCTGACAGGCCCTGTCGCAAATCCGCTTCGTCCGCCTCTTCCCTGTACCAGCGCAAGGCACCACCCCAGTCAACGAGAACCGGCTTGTCTGAAGCAATCACCGGAGCAGATGGTTTTTGAAGCACCTTCAGGAGTTTCTGCCCGCCTTCAAAAAATGGGTGTGCATGGGTATTGACCTGATTCCAGAACGGGTCATCCTCACTGATGCTGCCACCAATGACTTGCGCTGCTGACTTGACCCCTGCCCGACTGCCTGAAAGCCTTATGCTTGCTACTCCGTCGCACCAGGCTGAAGCGGTAATCGGGTAAGGCTTGCCAGAAAGGGCATTGAATTTTGAGATGGCTTGATCCACATCCGGAATTTCCAGACTCAGCGTCCACTCACATTCCGGCATGGGAATGACCTTGAGGGATACCTCCAGAACAATGCCAAGACATCCCAATGAACCGACCACCAGTCGGGAGATGTCAAATCCCGCAACATTCTTGATTACCTGACCGCCAAAGCGCATGTTGCGTCCATCACCGGTCAACAATCGAACACCCAGGACAAAATCCTGCACATTGCCACGATAAGGTCTTGCCGATCCGGAAAGACCTAGCGCAATGGAGCCGCCAATGGTAGAGTCTGGCAGACAGTTCGGTGGCTCAAACCCGAGCATCTGCCGGTTATCCTGCAGGATTTGTGAGAGAGAATCGACTGTTGTCCCCCCCTTTACGGTCACTACGAGTTCTGTCGGATTGTATTCGACAATGCCATGATAGTCGGACAGTGAGAGCGGTTTCCCAACAATTTCCCTGCCGTAAAACTTGCGAGTACCTCCCCCCTCAATAGCTATAGGGCCGCCGGATTGGCGAGCGGCACCAATTGCCTCCTGGAGAGCCGAGCAGTCATTCTCCTGCATTAGAACCGCTCGAGGTGGGGAAACGGTACTTCGCCATGGTGCACATGCATCGCATTATGCTCTGCACAACGAGCCAGTGTCGGGATGGCCTTGCCGGGATTCAGCAACGAATCCGGATCCAGACACCGTCTTACCGCATGGAAGAGTTCTCGTTCATCATCTGTAAACTGAAAGCACATGTCGTCGATTTTTTCAACGCCAACCCCATGCTCTCCGGTAATTGTTCCACCCATTTCGACGCAAAGCTGCAGAATTTTCGACCCCAGCTCAATGGTTTTTTCCAGTTGCCCCGGAATTCTCGCATCATAAAGAATCAATGGATGCAGGTTGCCGTCTCCGGCGTGAAAGACGTTGGCAGTTCTTAATCCGTATTCTTCGGACAACTGTTCAATCTTGGTCAACACCTCACCGATCGCCTTTCTGGGAATTGTGCCGTCAATGCAGTAATAATCAGGCGATATTCGGCCAACAGCAGGAAACGAAGCCTTCCGTCCTGACCAGAACAGTTGTCGTTCATGCTCATCCTTCGCAATGCGGATATCCTTGGCCTGATTATCACGGAACACCTCTTCGACATGTCGGATCTGCTGGGTCACTTCATCCTCTGTCCCATCTAGCTCACACAGCAAAATGGCTTTTGCGTCCACAGGGTAGCCGGCGTTGACGAATGCCTCTGCGGCACGGATTGCCGGATTATCCATCATCTCGATCCCAGCCGGGATGATTCCACTTGCAATGACCGCCGCGACGCTATCCCCCGCATTCTGCACGGAATCAAAGATTCCCATGACTACACGTGCACATTCCGGGGTAGGAAGCAGCTTGACAGTCGCTTCTACAACGATCCCCATCATGCCTTCTGAACCAACCATCAGCGATAACAGGTTAAAGCCTGGAGAATCGAGTGACTGGTGACCCAAATCGATTAGATCACCCTCAATGGTTGCGACCTTGACGGCAATCACGTTATGTACGGTCAATCCGTATTTCAGGCAATGAACACCACCGGAGTTCTCGGCAATATTGCCACCGATTGAACAGGCAATCTGTGACGAAGGGTCGGGAGCATAATACAGTCCGAGATGCTCAACCTCCTTTGAGATCTTCAGATTCGTCATTCCCGGTTCAACCCGTGCGATCCGGTTTTCCGCATCCACTTCCAGCAGCCTGTTCATCCTTGACAAGCTAAGCACGATGCCTTCGGGGTGGGGCAAGGCGCCTCCCGAGAGTCCGGTTCCGGCACCACGCCCAACCACTGGAATTGCGTTCTCGCGACAAACCCTCAAGGCGGTCATGACATGATCAATGTTGTCCGGCAAAACCACCAAACCGGGGAGTTCACGAAATGCGCTTAGGCCGTCACATTCAAAAGTTCGAAGTGCGGCCTCATTGGAAACCAGGCATCGGTCCGGCAAGACTTGCGAGAAGAGTTTTGCCATTTGTTCCGTCTTCATGATAAACACCTGTCGCTAACGTTTGACATCTATTGTATGATAAACAGATAAACGAGTGATTAATTCTTCTTCATTGCGTAAACTCTCTTCCCTGGACCAGATACTTACGGGGGCTTCACGGGCACTCCATACTGTCTATGGTTCTCCAGTCGAAAGCCGCCCCTACCCCGCAACAGGCAAGAATACGAAGGCACTCAGCAAGGAAGACTGCAATCGTTCGGCTGCCTACATGCGGGTAAACCATACTGGTGAAGTATGCGCCCAGGCCCTCTATCAAAGCCAGGCAATGACTGCGCGACACTCCGTGAGCCGGGCTCGCATGCAGCATTCCGCAGACGAGGAACTGGATCACCTCGCCTGGTGTGAGCAGCGGATCAAGGAATTGGGCGGACACAAGAGCCTGCTTAACCCTCTGTGGTATGCGGGCTCTTTTGCAATCGGCACGGTAGCTGGACTAATTGGCGACAAGTGGAATCTGGGATTTGTCGCAGAAACTGAAAAACAGGTCGTTGAACATCTTGAGCGTCATCTTGCCCGTCTTCCGGAAACAGACCTGAGAAGCCGTGAAGTGATCGCGCAAATGCAGGCTGATGAGAACCAGCATGCCGATCAGGCTATGCAGGCAGGGGCTGCGGCACTGCCTGCTCCTGTCAGGCTGCTGATGAAGATCGGAGGGCGAATCATGACCTCGACAGCATACCGGCTGTAAACCGGCAGATGGGCTAATCCGTCCTCTTCTTGATTCAGTCAGGCCTGAAAGGCCTTGGTCTTGGAAAACGGGAGCGAATATCATGCTGGGTTAAATCCATATGGGCCCTCGTGTATTCTTCACTGGGATTCTGACATGGCGTGTAATCCCAGTCGGTTCGCTTCCCCTTGACCAGTGCTGCGTGCACCATCCTGCGACGATTCTGATCCTGAATGATTTCCTGTTTGAGCGCCTCACTGTTCCAGTGATTCGCTGCAAGAGATCGAAACCGCTTCATCAAATCCTGACTTGCCCGGTCTCCAGCCAGGTTGATCAGTTCATCAGGATCAGACTGAAGGTTGAAGAGAAGTTCCGGATCGGTATCGCAGCATATATACTTGTATTGACCCTCCCGGAGCATCAGCATGGGTGCACTGGTGCCTTCAGCCAGATATTCACTCACGGCAATCTTTCCAGCAGCTTCCTGCTCACCCAGACACTGAGGCCAGAGACTCTGCCCATCAATGGGATCAATCGGTTCGGGTTGATGGAGTTCCCGGGTAGTTGCCATGTCAAGCAGTGTTGGCAAAACATCAACATGGGAAACCGGTGAGTCAACCGTTCGAGAAGACAGCATGTCAGGGTGATTTATGATCAAGGGAATCCGGGCAGACCATTCTCTGAACGACATTTTGTACCATAGGCCAAATTCACCCAGCATATCGCCATGATCGGAAGTAAAGACTATGAGCGTGTCTTGCTCCAACCCGCATTCCCTGAGCACGTTCTGGAGACGCCCCACCCACTCATCAATGTAGCTGACATTTCCGTAATAGGCACGACGGGCATTGACGATGTCCTCCGGGGTAATCGAAACTGCATCAATATCGATCATTGATTCATGCCGGGTATTGTGGGGATCGGGTTGTGAATCCGGTCTGGTTACTTTTGGCAGGCCAACCTCCCGATTCTCATACATCGTCCAGTATTTCTGACGGGTGGCATATGGATCGTGTGGATGGATGAAACTGGCAACCAGACACAGCGGCCTTGGATCGTGGGAACGTGCGTGATCATAGATTTCCCTGACCGCCGAGGCCCCGACCAGGTCATCATAGGCGAGTTGATTGGTAATGGCGGCAACCCCTGCCTGCACAACGCTTGACATGTTGTGGTACCAGAGATCAATCCGCTCTCCCGGTCGGGTCCAGTCGGGCACCCAGCCGAAGTCAGCGGGGTAGATATCGGTGGTCAGGCGTTTTTCAAAGCCATGCAACTGGTCCGGACCAACAAAATGCATTTTTCCTGACAGGCAGGTGTGATATCCCATCAGCCTCAGATAGTGCGCAAATGTTGGCATGGTCGAGGGCATGTAGGATGCGTTGTCATATCCCTTGCAGCGTGAGACATTCTGACCGGTCATGAA
>JAPYNK010000205.1 GCA_028285825.1 Arenicellales bacterium
GATGTGGCGGGAACTGGGAATCCGGAGGCCCGACTGATGCTGGGCAAGCCGCATGCAAGCGTCTCTGGCTGCAATCCGATCCAGCCATGAAGAGTACTTCATGGCTGGATCGGGATAGGTCATCCTCTAATATCGCCTTGAAGTCAGAACTGTTCCTCTTCCGTTGATCCCGACAGCGCAGTTACCGAAGAACTGCCGCCCTGAACGGTCATCGTAATGTCGTCGAAATATCCAGCACCGACTTCCTGCTGGTGGGCAACAAAAGAGTAACCTCTCTCATCTGCGGCAAATTCGGGTTCCTGAACTTTCTCAACATAGTGTTTCATGCCGCTACCCTGAGCATATTCATGGGCAAGGTCAAACATGTTGTACCACATGCTGTGAATGCCGGCCAAGGTGATGAACTGATATTTATAACCCATGGCGGCAATTTCATCCTGGAAGTTGGCAATTTCGTGGTCGTTCAGATTGCGCTTCCAGTTAAAGGACGGTGAACAGTTATAGGCTAGCAGCTGATTCGGATGTGCGGATCGTACAGCCTGTGCAAACTCCCGGGCAAAACCCAAATCCGGCGTACCGGTCTCACACCACACCAGGTCAGCGTATTCAGCATAGGCCACACCCCTTGAGACCGACTGTTCAAGACCGTTTTTGACTCTAAAGAAGCCTTCAGCGGTCCGTTCTCCGGTAACGAAAGCCTTGTCCCGGTCGTCTACATCGGAAGTCAGAAGGCTGGCTGCCTCAGCATCGGTACGGGCCAGAATGATCGTCGGTACCCCAAGCACATCCGATGCAAGCCTTGCAGCAATCAACTTCTGGATCGCTTCTTCAGTTGGGACCAGAACCTTGCCTCCCATATGACCGCATTTCTTGACTGCGGCCAGCTGGTCTTCAAAATGCACGCCCGCTGCGCCATTGACAATCATGTTGCGAGCCAGTTCATAGGCATTCAGGATACCGCCAAATCCAGCTTCGGCATCGGCAACGACCGGCAGGAAGTAGTCGACATGACTGGAATCACCCTCTTCAATGCCACGTTGCCACTGAATCTGGTCAGCCCTGGCAAACGTATTGTTAATGCGTCTGACTACCGTCGGCACCGAGTCATAGGCATACAGCGACTGATCCGGATACATGGTTTCCGAACTGTTGTTGTCGGCAGCAACCTGCCATCCTGACAGATAGATGGCTTCGATGCCAGCTTTGGCTTGCTGCAGGGCCTGACCCGCGGTCAAGGCACCCAGGCAATTCACGTATCCTTTCCTGGCATCACCATTGATCAGCTTCCAGAGCTTCTCGGCACCATTTCTGGCATAGGTATGCTCGGGCTGTACAGAACCCCTTAGTCGGACGACATCCTCAGCTGAATAGGTACGATGAACATCTTTCCATCTGGGATTCGTATCCCACTCTTTTTGCAAATCTTTAGCTTGCTGATCTCTGGTCATGCGAAATACTCGTAAAAGATAAGGAGGTAGCGATTATAATTCTGCTCTGGGGAATTGGATCTAATGTCTTTTTCAATTCAAAAGATTAAGAAAATTTATGAAAAAAAGAATATGTATCTATTATTTGCAATAGTTCAGCATGTCCCTGTCGCTGAATAGCCATGCAAATCGTTTTGCAAGCCAGACTCTGAACTCCCCAATACCAGTCATTTTGGCGGTAACCAGGACCGCGGGTACAGTTTGAGCAAGTCGTGAATTTCAGGAACAAGAAAATTGTCTCAAGGCCGGAGATCAGAAATATCGGCAAGGATTGCCCGCAGGGATTAATGCAAATCCAGTCAGAGCTGATGAGACGGCTGTTCTGGTACCGGGGCATTCTTGACGAACAGGAACTGGACTGTTCCCTTTCGAATATGCTCAATCCGAAAGGCCTGCATAATCGCGAAGCAGCTACGGATTTACTGTCACAGGCAGTCATTGAAGGAAGCCGAATCATGATTGTTGGCGATTATGATGTAGACGGAGCGACTGCCACCGCACTCGGTGTTCGGGTTCTGCATGCATTTGGTGCGAAGGATGTCCGGTATATTGTCCCGGATCGGTTCAGGCATGGTTATGGCCTGTCGCAAGAAATCTCCCTGGAAGTGATCAAGCAGGAACCGGAACTGGTCGTGACGGTCGATAATGGAATCAGCAGCATTGAAGGCGTAAAAACCCTCAAGGACCGGGACATCAAGGTCTTGATAACGGATCACCACTTGCCTGGGGAGATTCTTCCCGAAGCAGATGCGATCCTGAATCCGAATCAGAAAGACTGCCAATTTGCCAGCAAGAATCTTGCAGGAGTCGGAGTGATGTTCTATCTCCTGATCATGCTTCGTCGCATACTCATCGAGAAAGGCTGGTTTGAAGAAACCGGACTGGAACCGCCCAACCTTGCCAATTATCTGGATCTGGTTGCACTCGGCACGGTTGCCGATGTCGTGCCGCTGGACCGGAATAATCGGATTCTGGTTTCACAGGGATTATCCAGAATCCGCGCGGGCAAATGCTGCAAGGGTATTCTGGCCCTGCTTGAAATATCCAAGCGCAGTTCCGAGAAAGCGGTATCGAGGGATTTGGCCTTTTCAGTTGCTCCAAGACTGAATGCCGCCGGGCGGCTGGACAATATTGCAATTGGCATTGAATGCCTGCTGGCTGATTCCGATGAACAGGCAAGGCGTTACGCAATACATCTTGACGAAATCAACCAGAAACGCAAGGAGGTCGAAAAATCCATGAAAGACGATGCGTTGAAGATGATTGGTGACTTGTCCCCATCGGATTTCATGGGTTCGAAAAGTGACCCTGAAGTCATGCAGAGAATCTGCCTGCATGATGCAAAATTTCATCAAGGACTGAATGGTCTCATCGCATCCCGAATGAAGGATCTCACTGGACTGCCGGTTGTGGTTTTTTCTCAACTGGAAAATGGCAATCTGACTGGATCGGCACGTTCCATAGACGGATTGCATATTCGCGATTTGCTGGACAGGATTGCCTGCCAGCATCCAAGACTGATTATCCGTTTTGGCGGTCATGCCATGGCAGCAGGCTTGACGATTGAGTCAGGGCGATTTGAGCAGTTCAGGGAAGCTTACCTTAAAGAAGTCGAAGCGTATTTGAATGAACATGGCGATGCCGAAACCATTGAGACTGACGGCATGCTCCATGCCGATGAAATGACCCTGGAAAATGCCCAGTCGATTGCCGATGTAACCACCTGGGGAAAGTCATTTCCCCATCCGACATTTTTTGGCAGGTTTTATGTGCGAGAAGCGCGTGTGGTGGGAAATCATCATTTGAAACTGCAACTTGGATTGAAGGACATTGAGTCACCAATTGATGCAATCGTATTCAACGCAGTCAATGAAAACGAACAGGTCCCGCCATTCAGGCAAATCGAAGCAGTCTATCGGCTTGAGATTAATGAATACAGGAACACGAGAAAACTGCAGTTGCTCATCGAACATTTTACGCCATTGTGAAAGGGGGCACCCCGAACTGCTCGGAGCGTGACCGATGTGCGAGGTAATAGTGCCATGAATAGTGAAGTCCAGTCCGGCAATCGGGATTATGTTGCAACCATTGATCTTGGCTCGAACAGCTTTCACATGCTGATTGCGGTTGAAGGAGAAGAGGGTGGTATCCGCATTGTCGATAGGGTGCGGGAGATGATCAGGCTCGGAGCAGGACTTCAGAGCGACCGAACCTTGTCTGAAGAATCCCAGGAACGGGCATTCAGGTGTCTTGGGCGTTTTCGCGAGCGTCTTTCGGCCATTCCGCCACATCGGGTCAGCGCGGTAGGTACCAATACCCTGAGAGTTGCCAGGAACAGTCGCGAGTTTCTGGCGAGGGCGGAAGAGATTCTCGGGCATCCGATTTCAGTTATTTCGGGACATGAGGAAGCAAGGCTGGTGTATCTGGGTGCGGCTTTCGGGCTGGCTGTATCCAATCGCAAGCGTCTGGTTATTGATATCGGAGGCGGCAGTACGGAAATCATCGCCGGCCAGGGTTATCGCCCACTTCAGCTGGATAGTCTCTATATCGGGTGTGTGAGCATGACCAGGCGATTTTTTGATGACGGGAAAATCACGAAAGACCGCATGGAAACTGCCGGCCAGTTCGTGCGCAGGGAACTCGAGACGATTGTCAGCAAATACCGACAACTGGGCTGGGATGAAGTTGTCGGCACTTCAGGAACAATTCGGGCAATCGACAAACTCTCCAGAAATCTCGGCATCAAGAAAGACTGGATTTCCCATGAAGGCATTGATGCCATTCGTAACTGGATGCTTCAAAATCAAAAAAGCGAGGCTCTTGGCCTGGTTTCCGAGCAGCGCAGACCGGTTTTTGTGGGTGGTTTCACGATTCTTTCTGAATTCCTCGCCGAGTTCGGAATAACCGGAATTGAAGTTTCAGATGGTGCGCTCCGGGAAGGGGTGGCCTATGACCTGATCGACCGACTGCATGATGAAGATGCAAGATTTTCCGCGGTCCGTGAATTGGCCAATTTTTTTGGCTCCGATTCACATCAGGCAGGTCGAATTGGCAGGTTGGCGCAGTCACTGCTGAATCAGGTTCAGCAAAGCTGGGGGCTGGACGAAGATATCCATCACAAGCTGATACTCTGGGCCGCCCAGCTTCACGAGATCGGGATTGGGATTTCCTATGCCCATCATCACCTGCATGGGGCATACATCATAGAGAACAGCGATATGGATGGCTTCTCGCGTCAAGCCCAGCGTATGCTGGCATTGATCGTGGGCAACAGTCGACAGAAACTCCGTTTTGACGATATTGACTGGCTGCCACTCCAAAGCGCAGAAAAGATCAAGAGGCTGACCGTGATTCTGAGATTGGCAATCACTTTTTTCAGAGGCCGGTCTGACGTGACCTTGGATGAGACCATCCTGCAGGCCAGGGACAATAGTCTAACGGTAATCATGAATGCACAATGGTCTCAATCACGCCCATTGACGGTTTATGATCTGCAAACAGAAAAGGATTATCTCGCCCAGGCAGGGTTTAATCTGGAATTTGAGTACCGATAGGGTTCAGCCGTGCCTTGCCTGAAGTTCGCAGAACTCGTCTCAGTCAGTAGCCCTTCCGAATTTCCTCGGCAATGATGCTTATGCCTCTGGAGACCTGATCGAAGTCGGCGGTATAGGAGATGCGTATACATTCCCGAGCATGCTGCCAGGATTCCTTGAGGCCCGGAAAAAAATGACTGCCCGAGAGCACGAATACCCCTCGTTGCTTAAGCAGCATGTACAAATCCGCATTCTCGATAGAACAATCCGGGAACCACAGCCACAGAAAAATCCCTCCTTCCGGCTTGTGGATTTTGACCGGTAAATCACCCATGGTCTCCCGTATCAGGGCGATTGTCTGATCGACTCGTTTCCGATAGTAGGGACGTATCACATCACGGCAGAGATCCAGAAGCTCGCGGCTTTTGATGAGTCTGGTCATCAGGGCTGGTCCTACTGCACCGGGAGAGAGGCTGAACACTGCATTTGAGCATTTGACATAGTCAATGATTTCACGATTTGCGACAACAATTCCGGTGCGTACGCCAGGCAGCCCCAGTTTCGACAGGCTCAAGCACAAAATGGTGTGCTCATTCCAGAATGGAGTGGCATCAGTGAACAGTATGCCGGGAAATGGAAGACCGTATGCACCATCGAGAATCAAGGGTATGTCGACTGCCTTTGCATGTTCAGCCAGTCGGGCGAGTTCTTCATCGGAAACCACATTTCCCGTCGGATTGGTGGGGCGTGATACACATAAAGCGCCATATCGCTCGTCTATTTCCATGCCCTTGAACTGAATGCCGTACTTGAAAAAAAGATCGTCGGGGAGATCGTAAATTTCCGGCTTTCTGGACTCGAAGCAGGACGGGTCGACCGTATTGTTGTACCCGATGTATTCCGGGGTGATTGGCAACAGGATTTTCCGGGTGTTGCCATCCGGAAAGAATCCGGAGAACAGCCTGAACAGCGTTGAGAAACTCGATTGGCTGCCATTGCAAATTGCGATGTTTTGGCGCGAGATTGACCAGCCATATTCCTGTTGCAGCATCTCGGCCAACTGATCGATAAATCCTTGTTGGCCTTGCGGCCCGCCATAATTGCCCACAATGCTTTCAAACTCGTTCTCCTTATCGAGCAGGGCCTGCATTTCCTGATGAAAATGAGCCTGCATCCTGGGGATGAATGCCGGATTTCCTCCGCCGAGCATCATGGTGTCAGATTTTGACTCCAGAGCCTCACCCAGGTCTTCCATAAGCTGGAGCACTCCATCGTCTGGCGAGAGCATCGCTGAAAAATTTGAAAACTGCATATCAGGCCTTTTCAGATAAGACAGGCTAACCGATCCAGGGGGCGATTGGGGGAAGCCTTTGACGGACTATTTCCGAGTGGTTGAGTAAACAGGCAGCGGCTGATTCGTTGTGCCTGTTAGCCGATTGTCTCCCAGATCGCCGGCAATTGTCCGGATTCGGATGCTGTCAAGCAGAATGTGTGCAGCTTCAACGAGATACTCTGTTGAGTCTTCGGTATCAGGCTGGTTTTCCGACAGGTTGATCATTCTGTCTGAATCTGCCTGCAGAAGTTCGAGGGCTTCTTTGCGATAGTTGTCAAACATTTCAACTTTCGCCTCGTGTTGTTCACTTTCCGATTTGCGAATGGATTCGGAGAGGCTGATTTGCTCTTTCGATAATGACCCCCACAACAATTCATTGATCTTTCGGGTGTAGGTAAAGTACGAGTTGGAGTTAATGCGGGTCTCATGGCTTGCGATCAGCTGGCTAATCAAGGATGGAGGCAGTTCATCTTGATGAAGGTTGAATTTGGCCTG
Source organism: Arenicellales bacterium (assembly GCA_028285825.1). GTDB lineage: Bacteria > Pseudomonadota > Gammaproteobacteria > Arenicellales > Poriferihabitantaceae > Poriferihabitans > Poriferihabitans thioversatilis. The sequence continues at coordinate 6,849 of JAPYNK010000205.1, forward strand.
CTTGATGCGTCTCCATGGTATGGGGTTGTCGTAGCCTCGTTCACCGTGATCGTCATCAACTCCTTCGTTCTTTCTCATGGTTGTCCAGATAATGTCCGGGACAACCCCGCGATATTGTGTGCTGTCCCCGTTGATTCGGAAGAATTGTCCGGTCGTGAGCTTGACTTGTCCGAGCGGATCATCGGAACGAACCAGGTTATTGAGATTGACAATATTCTGCACGGTGCCCTTGCCATAGGTTGGTTCGCCAACAACCAGTCCCCGATTGTAGTCCTGAATTGCTCCCGAAAAAATTTCCGAGGCACTCGCACTGAACCGGTCAACGAGTACCATTAGCGGTCCGTCGTAAACAATATCATCATTCCTGTCGTAATCGATATCGGTTTGTCCGGCAGCGTTCTGGATTTGCACAATAGGTCCCTTTCGGATAAACAGCCCGGTCAAGCCAATGGCTTCGCTAAGCGCGCCTCCGCCATTGCCCCGCAGGTCAACAATTAACCCTTCAATATCCTGATTCTTCATTTCCTCAACCAGATTGCGGACATCCGAAGTGGTATTTCGCTGGACAGACCTGTCCCGAGATCCGGTGTAGAAGGTTGGAAGGGTTATCAGGCCAATGTTCGCGATGCCGTACTCGGTCTCAATCTCTATGAGATTGCTACGGGCAGCCTGCTGTTCGAGCCGGATGTTGTCGCGAACGATGGAGATAATCTCGGACTTGCCGGACAAGCCGGTTTCAGCGGGCAGAATCTCCAGTCTGACTGTAGTATGTTTTGGTCCACGAATCAGCTTGACCACATCATCAAGTTTCCAGCCGACAATATCCACGATTTCGCTGTCTTCCTGACCGACCCCGATAATCCGGTCATCGGGCTTGAGCTTGCCTGATCGATCTACGGGTCCGCCCGGAATTGTCCGCCTTACAACAACATGACCATCTTCCATCTGCAATACTGCACCGACACCCTGCAGAGAGAGGCTCATCTGGATTTGGAAATTTTCGGCACGGAGTGGCGAGTAGTAACTGGTATTTGGATCGAATGCACTGGCATAGGTATTGACAAAAATCTCGAACACGTCATGAGCGTCCATCCGTGCCCACTGATTGGCCATATTGGTATAGCGCTCAGTCAATAAACCCGGGATATCCGGTTCCTCTTCCTCGGATAGTCTCAGGCTGATGATGTCATTCTTGATGCGCTTTCTCCAAAATTCATCGAGTTCTTCATGCGACTTCGCCCAGCTGGAATGTGCGCGGTCCAGTTCGAAGGTTTCGTCGATCGTGAAATCAAAAGGCTGTGCCAGCCGGGTCAGGGCAAAGCCAATGCGCTGATGTACACGTTTCCGGTATAGGTTGAATATCTCAAACACGGAATCAAGCCGGCCGGAGCGGATTTCATCATCAAGACGCAGATGCAATCCCTGATCTCTGAAGTTCTGAATATCCCTTTCGAAAAGATACATTCTGGTTGGATCCAGAAGGTCGACGTATTGGTCGAAGATTCGGGCTGACAATTCATCGTCCAGATCAATCTTGAGGTAATGGGCGCGATTGATGATGTGGTTGACTAGCTTGATAATGCGAGTTTGCAGTTCAACAGGCTTGAGCATCTCGGGCTGTTCAAGCCCGTGCGGCTCCCCGGTCGAGCCCACGGCCAGATTATGGGACATGAACATGAATCCCATGGCACAGGCAAAGGCTATCGAGTGGGGAATGGAGAAGCGATTGAAGCGCATTGACAACATTATTGATCTCTGTCCGAATATGAAATTCGCTGAATGCGTAGACTACAACAAAATCGCCTTGATTTCTTGACAGTATGTTGTCAATCTGGAATTTGACCGGGGACAATCCGTAAATTTATTCGGATTGCCGATTAAGACCGGGTTGTGATACGGTAAAATCAGCGTATTTGTTCGTGGAAACAAGGCTATTTCTGAAGGCTATTTCTGGCGATGGTCATTTCGGCGAAGATCAGTGCATCGGATGTAGCGATCCGAATACCCACAGTGCCGGTTGTCGATCTGGCATGCTCTCTCGAGGCATTTAGGTAGGTGCGCCTGAATAACAGCAGGCTTCCGGGCCTTGTTAAGCATGGCGGTTACAGGATGTCCGGTTATCCATCTTTCAACCAAGACAAGCTAACCCGATATGGCTAGAGTATTAGTATGTGGTGCAAATCGCGGCATCGGCCTTGAATTGTGTCGACAGTACCTTTCAAGAGGCGATCAGGTCATTGCAACCTGCCGGAGCATGTCCGATGAACTGGCTTCGCTAGATGTGAAAACAGTAACGGACTTTGATGTTGTAGGCGGCGAGAGTATCCATGCACTCAAGCAGCAAATGGACCTGGACGGTTTTCGCATTGACATTCTGGTTCACAGTGCCGGGATCCTGAGTCGCGAAACTCTCGACAATATGGACTTCGAGGCAATTGAACGGCAATTTCATGTCAATACGCTGGGTCCGTTGAGAGTAGTGCATGGCTTGCTGGACAATCTTGCAGAAGGTGCCAGAATCGGGCTCGTCAGCAGTCGCATGGGATCCATGGGAGATAACGATTCCGGTGGTCGCTATGGATACCGTATGTCAAAGGCAGGACTGAACGCCTTTGCCGTCAGTCTCGCCCGGGATCTGGCAGGACAGGGCATTTCGGTAGTCGCCCTGCATCCCGGGCTGGTTGCTACTCAAATGACGGGAGGCAATGGCATCCCGGCAGACAGGGCCGCAACTGGCTTGATCGAGCGCATTGACGAACTGACCCCGGAGCGAAGCGGTAAATTCATGCATGCGGAAGGGTATGAGCTACCCTGGTAGGCTGGCAAGAGCCCTGGAGACAGAGCCGTGTCCGGATTAAGTGCAAGCAGGCTGTACACCAGTCTCGACGAGAAGCTTCGCGAGATAGGCTGGGACTCGGGTGTTTCGGAAGTTCATGGCTTGTTAACCGGGTTGGCCTGTCGGGGACTCTCCGCTCACCATATCGGCAACAAGATGTACCTGTTCGAATTGGATGCCGAGCAGGACTGTACACCACTGCAGGCGTTGTACGAACTGGTTTTGCAGAATTTGGAATCCGATGATCCGGTGTTCGACCTGATGTTGCCGGATGATGAAGAATCGGCATTCCGAAGAGCGGATGAGATTGCCAACTGGTGCAGTGGATTCGCGCAGGGTTTCTGCCATGATGGGGAAATATCCGTGCTGCAAAAGCAAGGGCCGGTGAAGGAAATGTTTGATGACATCATGTCGATTGCCAGAATCCAGGCCGACTTACCCGACAACGAGGCCGATAGAGAGGGAGAAGATCGAGCCCTGAGTGAAATTGAACAGTATCTCAGGGTTGGCATACAGTTGATTTATGAAGAGATGGCGGCAAATCACGGCACTCAGGAGGCGTTATCCAGATGATTAACCTGAAGGCCCTGGCTAACCGACGTGCAGAGTTCATGAGCATGCTTCATGAGGGGGTAGCGATTTTAACCACATCCAAGCATCAGGCCCGAAATCGCGATGTGTTTTACCCGTTCAGGCCCGACAGCGATTTTTTCTACTTGACCGCCTTTCCCGAACCAGAGGCAGCCGCCGTGTTCGTGCCAGGCAGAAAAGGCGGAGAATACCTGTTGTTCTGTCGTGAGAAGCATCCAGAGATGGAACGCTGGGATGGTCGCCGGACCGGTTTGGAAGGTGCCATTGAGGAGTATGGCGCAGACCAGGCCTACCCGATCGAGAAGCTTCAGGAAGTGCTGCTTGAACTATTGCCCGAGTATGAGAACGTGTATACCCAGATGGGCAAGGATTCAGACTTGGACAAGGAGATTTTATCCATCATTTCCGACTTGAGGACCAGGTCGCGGCAAGGTGCCAGAGTCCCGGCACAATTCGTGCACCTTGATCACATCCTACATGAAATGCGCTTGATCAAGGATGCAGAAGAAATTCGCATCATGCGAAAGGCGTCCAGACTTGCCGCCAAAGGGCATGTCAGGGCGATGCAAATGACCAGGCCGGGCATGTACGAATACCAGGTTCAGGCCGAACTGGAGTATGAGTTTCTGAAAGGAGGAGGCTTGTCAGTCGCCTATCCTTCCATTGTTGCGGGTGGACGAAATGCATGTATCCTGCACTATACCGACAATGGCAATCGCCTTGAAGACGGAGATCTCCTGTTAATTGATGCGGGGGCCGAGATCGATTGCTATGCTTCCGATATCACCCGTACATTTCCGGTCAATGGAAAGTATTCCGGCGCACAAAGAGATGTCTATGACGTGGTACTGAATGCCCAAATTGCTGCAATTGATGCGGTCAGGGCAGATTGTTCCGTTACCGAATATCATGATGTTGCGGTCAGAAAACTAACCGAGGGCATGGTCGATATCGGGTTGCTCGAGGGCGATCCGGAGGAGTTGGTCGAAAATCAGGCCTACCGCAAGTTCTACATGCACTTGACCGGCCATTGGCTGGGGATTGATGTACACGATGTCGGAGACTACAAGATTGGTGAGCAGGGGCGATCTCTGGAACCCGGCATGGTTTTGACGGTTGAGCCCGGCTTGTACATTGAACCTTGTGCAGATGTCGATGAGAAATGGCACAATATCGGCATACGCATTGAAGACGATGTTCTCGTCAGACGCAGCGGACCCGAGGTTCTGACTGCCGATGTGCCAAAAGATGCCGATGAAATCCAGGCACTCATGGCTGAATAAACCGATCGATTGACACCAAGTTCCAGACATTACGACATTGTTATTGCCGGTGGTGGCCTATGTGGTGCCAGTCTGGCCTGTGCTCTCTCGAAGGGGGGTAAACGGGTGCTGGTTGTTGAGTCGGTTGCACTCGATTCTGATGTTCAGCCTGCCTATGACGAGAGAACGGTTGCTCTGACCTACAGTTCGCGCAATGTGTTCAGTGCTTTGGGCATGTGGGGGGAAATAGAACAGGTGGGAGCGCAGCCGATCCATGACATCCACGTTTCAAGTCGGGGCGGGTTTGGACAGACCCACCTGTCCTGCCATGATGCCGGACAGGAAGCGCTTGGCTATGTAATCCCGGTCCGAAATATCGGTCGCGTGCTGTGGGAGGCCTTGAGTCAGAGTGAAGCGATCGAAATTCAATGTCCGGCTTCGGTGGTCAATGCCAGGGTCGAGCAGGCATATTGCCAGATTGACATAGTGCATGGATCAGAAGCAGGCCGGGTTACGGCAGAATTGCTGGTCGTAGCGGATGGCGGTCGTTCACGGCTTGCGCAAATACTCGGTTATGCGGTCAGCACAAAACCCTATGAGCAGTCAGCGATTTTGAGCATTGTGCGAACAGACCAGCCGCATCATGGGCGTGCATACGAGCGTTTTCTGGAGGATGGGCCTATTGCGCTGCTGCCCCATCGAATAAACCGGAAGTCGCGAGGGCCTGATGCGGATGCCTGCCATTTTGCGATGGTCTGGACAACACGGAACGCGGACGTCAGGCAACGGCTGTCTCTGAATGATGAGGCTTTTGTCGATTTGCTGCAGTCAGCGTTCGGTGACCGGGCCGGGAGTTTTGCTGATGCATCGCCTCGCAAGAGTTATCCCTTGAGTCGAATTCGTGTGGATTGCCCGGCCATGAAGCGATCGGTATTGCTTGGAAATGCAGCCCATACCGTGCACCCTGTTGCAGGACAGGGGTTCAACCTGGGGTTGAGAGACGTTGCTTGTCTGGCTTACTTGATTTCGGAATCTGGCCTGGTTCTGGGGAGTACGGAGATGGCTCGGGAATATGTGCGTTTTCGCAGGCGGGATGCCTGGGCAGTTGAGAGTTTTACGCATACGCTGATTCAGGCTTTTTCCAATTCCATGGCTCCCGTATCCTGGGCTCGAAATGCTTTCCTGCTTGCAATTGAACACCTTCTTCCAGCAAAAAGAATGCTTCTCAAGAGAACCATGGGGCTTAACGCAATGCCCCAGAAACTGACCTCGGGAATACCGATTCAATGACGGCATTCAAGCGCAAGGAGGAGATATATGACGTTGCCATATCCGGTGGCGGGGTTGCGGGCAGTACCCTGGCCGGCCTGCTGGGGTTTCAGGGATTCAATGTCTGCCTGATCAGCGGAGAGTCAAAGCCGGAGTGGAATCCGGATAAGCATTATCCCCGGGTCAATGCGGTAAATCATGCATCGATTCGTATTTTCAAGCATCTTGGTATTTGGCAGGACATCCGAAACAAGCGAGTCAATCCCTATTACCAGATGCAGGTATGGGAGAGCGATACCAAGGGCGCGATCGAGTTCGATGCTGCAGAGTTGCGAGTCCCCCATCTTGGCGCCATCATTGAAAACACCGTTCTGACTTCCTCGCTGCATGATTTTGCGGAACAGCAGCCGAGTGTTTCAATCATTGAGAAGTCCAGGCTTGAGAGTTTGTCGGCCAATGATGACGGTCTTGGCCTGCATACCGACTCGGGACACGAGGTAAGCTGTCGGCTTCTGGTTGGCGCAGATGGCATAGATTCAGTGACCCGGTCACTCTCGAGCATTGAAAAAAGGGAATACAAGTCGGGGCAGCAGGCAATTGTTGCAGAAGTGTCGGCATCCAACTATGACGGTCATACTGCGTGGCAGGTTTTTTTGCCGAATGGGGTGGTCGCACTGCTCCCTCTCAATGAAGGGAGGTGCTCACTGGTCTGGTCATGCGACGAGTCGCATTTCCGTACCTTGATGGCCCTGAACGATGCGGCGTTTTGCGAGGCCTTGACTTCGAGTTTCGAGGATCGGGTTGGGGCAATCGCGCTTGGCGGAGTCGTGTAATCGGTGGTGCCGGCTTGAAAATGGTAAATCGATTAAAGCCGGTCAAGCGCATTCTCGCGGGATTTGCAATGGGCGATATTGGCGATCTTCCGCGGATTTGTTCTGCTTCAATAAATGCTGATATATAATCTTGCAGCCGCACCAGTCAGGCGGTTCGATACTGAAAGGATTCGAGTTTCCCAAGCCATTCATAAAATCCGGCCAGTTTCATGAGCACTTTGATCACAGGCTCTCTTGCATACGATACGATTCTGGTTTTTCAGGATCGTTTTGCCAATCATATATTGCCTGACCAGGTGCATATTCTCAATCTGAGCCTCACTGCCGAAAGCATGAAAAGGGATTTCGGGGGATGTTGTGGCAACATTGCCTACAATCTCCATCTACTGGGAGGGGATGCCATACCGATGGGAACGGTTGGCGAGGACTTCGGTTCTTATTTTGACTGGATGAATTCTCACGGCATTGACACAACGCACATAACTACAGTTGAGGGGGAGTACACGGCACAGGCCTTCGTGACCACGGATATTGACAATAACCAGATTACGGCTTTTCATCCGGGCGCAATGAACTTTGCACATATGGTTGAAGTCATTGAGGCTCCGAATGTTGAACTTGCCATTGTGGCTCCGAACGAAAAACGGGCCATGATTCAGAACATGCGTCAGCTGCATGAATCCGGCATACCGTTCATTTTTGATCCCGGTCAGTCGTTGCCGGTCTTCAGTGGCCAGGAAATGGTTGAGTTTATCTCTCTCGCAGATTATGTTTGCGTGAACGATTACGAATGCAAGCTGATTTCAAACAAGACCGGATTGTCCCTGGCGTTGATTCGGGAAAAGGCCGGGGTGCTGGTTGTTACTCATGGTGCTGGAGGGTCTGACGTCTACCTGGACGGTCAGGAGTTTCATGTAAAGGCCGTGGAAGTCTCAGAGGTTGTCGATCCTACGGGATGTGGTGATGCGTATCGTTCCGGATTGCTTTATGGTTTGGCCAATGAACTGGATTGGGAAACCTGTGCACAGCTTGGTTCCACCATGGGGGGCATCAAGGTGGAATGTTCCGGAACCCAGAATCATTCCCCCGAATCATGGGAGATAGAAGAACGTTTTTTTGAGGATTTCGGGAAGTCGATTTCACTGTCATGACAGTGTATTGAGGAAGCCGGGATCAGCAAATGTGATCCCGGCATGGGCTGACGAGACCCTGAAATCGAAATTCGATTGCCTTTATGTGTTTCATGCCGGGTTTCAATGTGCTAATCTTTCCGCAGGCATCCCTGAAATATGGCATGCTGGACATGGGGTGCTGGACGGCACCGTGCTGGTCCTGGAAGTGAACCGAAGCCAGCCAACGAATGAAGTGAGTTTGCCCAATGGACTTGATGGGCTGGCTCAGCCGCATAAGATACTTGAGGATTATCCATTGTCAGACGATAACATTGAGAAACTTGAAAAGCGTATCTTGGACCTGATCGGAATTTGCGAAAAGATCAGCAAGGATAACGATTTGTTGAAGGGCGATCACAAGAAGTTAAGGGAAGAGTTTCTGGATCTGCGTGAGAAGAACAAGATGGCACGAGAGAAAATCGAGGCCATTCTTCAAAAACTTGAGGCGACTGAATCTTGATCAAGAAGATTATCCATCTATTCGGGGGGCAGCCATGACAACAATAAGTGGCACTAAGAAGACTGTCAAGATCAGTATCATGAAGCAGCAATATACGGTTTCATGCGAAGAGGAAGCGGTTGAGAACCTGATGTCTGCCGCAAACTATCTGGACCGGCATATGCAGACCATTGCAGAAAGTGGCCGGGTTTTGGGTATTGACCGCTGTGCGATCATGGCTGGCTTGAACATTAGCAACGAGTTGCTTGAACTGCAAAGGAAGCTGGAAGTCCACGAGTCCACGATTTCTCGATTGAGATCCCTGAACGAACAGCTCGACAAATTTGTGGGCGACCTGAAGAGTACCTGACTACCCTCTGGAAGCACCCTGACACGATTCAGCAAGACTTATGGAGGATTTGTTGCGTATGAACATGCTGCGTTTTCCCGGTCTTCAATCATTTTTATCCGAATCCAGGCAGCCTCTGCCACAAATCCGATTCGGCCTGCTCGGCAATATCCCGCGAATGCCGTGAAACGGCTAGATTCGCTTTACTTTTCGCATGGACTGTCGACCAAGTGGCGCAACGTGGATTCATTGCCATGGGCAGCCGACTGTCTGGACCATGACCGGGAGTCGACGTCATGCATGAACTCGCACAAACCTCTCGGTGCGTCAATAAATTTGTTAAAATTCGCATAGGTGTTGTCTGTAATGCACGAGTTGATCTCTAAATCCTTGCAACCTAATTTACTGTATCAGGTGCTTGGTTAAGTGGCGGGCGAGCATGAACATGGTTTATCACCACTGAGAATCCCGATGTCATTTCATTGCACCGTCTTGAACCCCTTGGTTCAAGGAAACGGGATCATGCGTCATATGCGGACAACACCACCCTTCACAATTTCATGTCGGTTGATCGGAAAACACAGGGATTGATGGTTGATAAGAAATGGCTTCGCGCTTCCGGTCGCAGGCAACGCCAGACTATGCCGGAATATTCTCGGCAACATGCCGCAATTGCACTGGCTAATCAGCTACAGGGTCTTCCGGAATTTCGAATGGCTGGGATTGTAGGAATATACATGGCAAGTGATGGTGAAATTGACCTTGGTCCATCCATGAAATGGTGCTGGGAAAATCAAATTCAGACATGTGTGCCCATAGTCCAGAGTCAGACTAAAATACTGCGTTTCTCCCCTATTGGGAAGGATACTCCGTTATTCAACAATCGACTGGGAATACTGGAGCCCAAGGTAAAGGAGGGCGAGACTCTGGGAATAGACAGACTGCAACTGCTGCTGCTGCCTCTGGTTGCCTTTGATGATGATGGCAACCGTTTGGGCATGGGCGGTGGATTTTACGATACAACACTGAAGGCAAATCAGGAAGCGGGAGGCCGGCAGCCGCTACGAATCGGGGTTGCCCACGAACTGCAAAGAGTTGAAAAAATCGTGCCTGATCCGTGGGATATTCCTATTGACATGGTGGTCACTGATCGCTGCATACGTCAATTTCCCAAAACCTGAAATGCCCACAAATAGCTCCGTTACAGAGCGGACAGCAGGATGAAAGCATGAAGTACTGGCTGATGAAAAACGAACCGGATGATTTTTCGATTGACGATCTTGAGAAAGTTGGCATTGATCATTGGGATGGCATTCGCAACTATCAGGTGCGAAATTTCATGCGCGATGAAATGTCAATCGGGGACCCGGCCTTCTTTTACCATTCCAACTGCAAGGTGCCGGGGATTTACGGATTGATGGAAATCGTGTCCGAAGCGTATCCTGATCACACAGCATGGAATCCAGAAGAACATTACCATGATCCCCGCAGTACGCCAGAATCCCCAGTCTGGCTGATGGTGGATGTGAAATTCGTTCGAAAGCTTGACAATCCGGTTACCCTCAGGGAATTAAGGACCCACCCGGAATTGACCGAGATGCGAATTCTTCAGCGGGGAAACCGACTATCCGTAACCCCGCTGTGCTTCGAACACTGGAACTTTATTCTCGGACTGGCAGGGAGAGAAGCATAAACCATGATCAGAAAATTACTTGCCCCATTGATACTGGCATTGCTGCCGGTTATCGTGCAGGCTCAATCAACACAAGAAGGAACAGGCAGAATGATCAAGATGACAACTTCGCTCGGCGAGATTATGATCGAGCTCTACCCGGATGAGGCTCCTATTACCGTCAAGAACTTCCTCGATTATGTCGAGAGCGGGTTCTTTTCGGGCACGACATTTCATCGGGTGATTCCCGGATTTGTAATTCAGGGCGGTGGATTAGATAAAAATATGCGGCCAAAACAGACCGCTGCACCAATAATCAACGAGGCAGACAATGGCCTCAAAAACAAGGTTGGCACGCTGTCAATGGCTCGGACTAATGATCCAGATTCGGCAACGTCCCAGTTCTTCATCAACCTGGTGGATAACGCATTTCTCGATTTCACGGCCAAGACACCTCAGGGTTGGGGCTATGCAGTATTCGCAAAGGTCACTTCCGGAATGGAAGTCGTGAACAGCATCGCAATGGCAACAACGGGAAACAAGAACGGACACCAGGATGTGCCTCTGGATCCGATCGTGATCCTTGATGCAGAAGTCATTGAAGAGTAAGGATCTTGGCATGTCATCATCTGTGAGGGTTGGTCAGGCGTGACGGGAACAAGCATGTCTCGAAAACTGTTTATCAAGACGTTTGGCTGCCAGATGAACGAATACGATTCATCGAGGATGGCTGATTTGCTGAAAGATACTCATGGGTTTGTCGCTACAGACGATCCGAACGAGGCCGACATGGTTATGCTGAATACCTGTTCGGTCAGGGACAAGGCTCAGCACAAGGTCTACAGCCAGTTGGGGCGCTGGAGCAGTCTCAAGGCAGCAAACCCGACCCTCATCATCGCTGTCGGCGGCTGTGTGGCCAGTCAAGAGGGTGAGCAAATTCTCAAGCGTGTCCCTCAGGTGGATATTGTATTCGGACCGCAAACCCTGCATCGGTTGCCTGAAATGCTGGATCAATGCATTGACCAGAAAAAGCCGAAGGTCGATATCTCGTTCCCCGAGATTGAGAAATTTGACTGTCTGCCCTCCGCTCGAGTTGAAGGTCCTAAAGCATATGTCTCAATCATGGAGGGTTGCAGCAAGTACTGCTCCTTTTGCGTCGTTCCGTACACGCGAGGGACGGAATTTAGCCGCCCATTCGATGATGTGATAACTGAAGTGGTAGAACTGGCCGAGCAGGGCGTTCGGGAAGTTACCCTGCTTGGACAAAACGTGAATGGATATCGGGGCATGCTGCATGACGGTGGTGTCATGGAATTTTCGAAATTACTGTACTACGTTGCTTCAGTAGACGGCATTGATCGGGTTCGTTATACCACTTCGCACCCGATTGAGGTCACGGATGATCTGGTTACCGCCCATTCGGCGATTCCAGAACTGGTGGCTCATCTTCACTTGCCGGTACAAAGCGGTTCAGATCGAATTTTGAAGAACATGAAGAGGGGATACACATCATCGGAGTATGCTGGCTGGATTGACAAGTTCAAGGGGGTCTACCCCAACCTGTCTGTGTCATCGGACTTCATTGTCGGATTTCCGGGCGAGACCGAAGAGGATTTCAGGGAGACCATGAACTTGATCGACTATGTGCGATATGACCAGAGCTTCAGTTTCATATACAGCCAGAGACCGGGAACTCCTGCTGCTGAGCTTGAAGATAACGTTGACATGCAGGAGAAGAAAAACCGATTGATGACGCTGCAGAATCGAATCAATGAATTTGCTGCTGAATACAGTGAAAATATGGTTGGGACCAGCCAGCGCCTACTGGTTGAGGGTCATGCACGAAAATCCCCGCACCAGCTTACTGGCCGAACCGAGAATAACCGTGTCGTTAATTTTGATGGGCCGTCATCCCTGATTGGTCGGTTTATCGATGTCATGATCACCGAAGCTCTGCCCAATTCCCTGCGGGGGCGACTCGATCCCGCAAATATCAGGCATGCCAACTGACTGTTGATTTGCCATTGGCCCAGTCTCTAAATTTTGAACTTCTGCCGGCAGAGAATGATCGACTGTCATCGCTTTGCGGGCAGATGAACTGTCATATCAAGCATATTGAAGAAAACCTGCAAGTTCGAATCATGAATCGCAGCAACCGGTTCAGCATTAGCGGTGCGGCAAGCGACTCCGAGCATGCTGCCACGGTAGTAAAGAGATTATTTGAGATGACTAAAGATCGATCGCAGCCAATTTCGTCAGGGGATGTTGCACTGGCTCTGTCAGCCCTGGCTGATGAGGGTATGCCTGAAAATGGATCCGTTTCCCATGATGCTGATGATATGGGTGAAGACGAGGAAGTAATCCTGAATCTGAGGAAAAACATGATTCGGGGCCACAATGATCGCCAAAGACTCTATTTGAAAAATATCCGGGGTCACGATATTAACTTTGGCATTGGTCCTGCGGGAACGGGCAAAACGTATCTGGCAGTAGCGAGCGCCGTGGATGCCCTGTCCCGAAATGAAATTGAGAGAATCCTGCTGGTTCGGCCGGCTGTTGAGGCTGGAGAGAAGCTCGGCTTTTTGCCTGGAGACGTGGGTCAGAAAATCGATCCCTATCTTCGTCCCTTGTTTGATGCCCTGTATCAGATGCTGGGTTTTGAGCGGGTTGGCAAACTGATTGCACGGAGCACCATCGAACTTGCACCACTGGCCTACATGCGTGGAAGAACACTCAATGATTCGTTCGTGATTCTGGATGAAGCGCAAAACACTACAGTTGAGCAGATGAAAATGTTCCTGACGCGAATTGGCTTTAATTCCAAGGCAGTGGTTACAGGAGACATTACCCAGATTGATCTGGCGCGTGACCAGTTATCGGGCCTTAAACATGCTCATAGCGTGCTTAAGAATGTCAAGGGAATCCGGTTTATCCATTTCAAGCCTCAAGACGTAGTCCGGCATCCTCTGGTGCAACGCATCGTAGAAGCTTACGAACGGCATCCCGGTGACAGTTGATTACCAGTTGGCCATAAGGCATGAGGAAGACTTGCCAAATCAACCTCGAATTCAGGCGATTGTTGAAGCGGTGCTGGCGAAGGTTGGAGTGCAGCGGGCGGAACTGGTGGTCAGGGTTGTCGATGAACCGGAGATCATGGTTCTCAATCAGCGTTACCGGGGCCGAAACTCGCCCACCAATGTAGTGTTCTGCACCTGTTTGGCTATGATCATCAGCATGATGGTGAGGCCGAGCTGATGGAGTGCTTGGAGCGTGAAATATTGAGCAGTTGCAACTATCCTCCTGCCTTTCTCGGTGAGTAGTTTTATCCAATCGTTGCAAGGGGTGTTGATCGCTGCCTGACTCCCTTTACCGGAGCAGGCATCCGGCGAGAAATGCCGTTCCTGCATGTTCATGCCCGAAAGTGAACCCATGGCCGTGCCTCCATGCTAACATAGGCGGATTATGAATGCGGAAACCCGTACCGAACGCCGTCCCCTGCCGATCGGCTACCAGTCGTTCGCCAATCTCCGGAGCGGGGGCTGCTACTATGTCGACAAGACC
>JAPYNK010000206.1 GCA_028285825.1 Arenicellales bacterium
GGCACTGGTCTCGGTGACGCTGCTCAATTTTGCGGTCTGCCGCGAGACCGGCCACCCTGCGGGCAGGATCCGAATCAAGGTGTCTGGCGTACCGCCCCTTCCCACCGGAAGGCACCGGACACGGTGAGGCCGATCGCATCGAGCACGGCCACCGCCTCCTGCCTGGTCTTCCCATCAATTCGGGCTCGGACAACAGTGTTCATTTCGATATTCCTGTTTCCCATGGTGGGCTACATTGTAGCGCGGCCCGGAAGGCCGGCATGTCCACGAAATTCGTGGACATGCCGTGGAATAGTCGTCTGCAGGGAAGAAAAATACCGCCCCAGTAAACAGGCAAAGTTCCCCCGTGGCCAGCCCGGGACTAAACGCCAGATACACGGTGCCTTAACTACGCCCTCGGCCACCCGCTTTTTTCCCCGTCCATGCTCCGCTTGCAATGCTTGACATCATGCTCAGCGAGCATCATTTGTGCCCCCTTCAATTTACAACTTCACTGTCTCGACATGCTTGTAAAGCGCAGGCCTGGAGATGTCCATCATCTCGCAGATTTGCCGGACGGCATGCTGTTTCTCCTCGTAGAACCTGACTGCCAGCTTCCGCCTGTCGGAATCGAGGACCTTGGGTCTTTCTTCAACCCGGCCCGGTTGCGGCACTGCATGAGTGTGGTGATGTCGTTCATGATTCCGGCCCCAGAGCTTGATTGTGCAGCGAAAGCGATATTCCCGTATCTTGCATAGATACGTATGCAAGATACGGGCCCGAAAGCATGGCCCATCGGATTTCCGTTGCTGCGGTTACAATAATGGCGTAGACCCTCATGGATGCAATACGTTGACATGCAACGTCCAACTTTGTCAAACTCGCATTTCCCAATGGTTATACGCTCAGGAATCGGGCCATTTGAATCAGCCACTTGCCAGTAAATCAAGCCGGCTTCTATCGCTAGATCGAATACACCGGCATATTTTGACTCTCTTCAACAGAAAACTCCACAACATGCGCATTTCAAAACCTCTTGAAAAGTTCCTGTCCGGCAACCGGGAATTCGTGATCGCGGCATTTGCTGTTCCAGCCAGTTTTGCATACCGGTCTGTACAAAGCCTCAACAATTGGATTTATCGAAACTTTCGCAACACCAACGCCAGACACACTGAAGCGGTTAAAAAAATCCAGAAGCAGGTTCGAACGGGATACAAGTTCTGGAAGTCGATGCAAAGCGCTGCATAGTCAGGGCCGAACCGATGGTCACCATGGGGGAAATTACCCATTTCCTGAATCCTAGAGGCTTCGCGCTGTCGGTGCAGGCCGAGATGGATGACCTCACGCTTGGGGGACTGTGCATGGGGGTCGGGATTGAGACCACAAGCCATCGTGAGGGGTTTCTGTTTGAGACCGTTGAGGCTTTCGAAATCATTACTGCCGATGGTGAACTGATTCGGAGCACGCGCGAGGAAAATGCCGATCTTTTTCATGCATTGCCATGGTCCCATGGTACCCTGGGATTTCTGGTAGCCATCGAACTTCGCATAACCCGAATCAAGTCTCACGTCAGACTCGATTATGAACCCTATGATTCCCTGGATGCCCTGTGTGGACGGCTCAATGATCTGGTTCTTTCTGACCATGCACCATATTTTGTTGAAGCACTTGCATTTTCCGATAATTCGGGGGTCATCCTCAAAGGGGACTTTGCCACCCCTCCCCCCGATGAAAGAGCAAAAATAAACCGCATCAACAACTACTACAAGCCATGGTTTTACACCCATGCTGAAAGAAGTCTCGAAATCGGACACTTCAGCGAATACATCCCGACCCGGCATTACTACCACCGTCATACGCCTTCAGTGTTTTTTCAGCTCAAGGATCTCATTCGCTTTGCCAACACCCCGTACTACCGCCATTTATGGGCCTGGATGGGAGCGCCGAAAATTTCCTTGATGAAACTGACCATGACACGGGAACTGCGGCGTCAGGCTTTTGAAAACCGTGTCGCCCAGGACATTCTGGTGCCCATCGAGCATCTCGCCGACTCGATCCGCTTGAGTGATGAGCTGTTCGGCATTTACCCCTTGTGGATTTGTCCGGCCAGGCTGTTCAGTCATGGTTCCCATGAAGGCTTTCTGCGCAATCCATCCAATGCAAAAGAGAGCCAGATGTTTGTGGACTTGGGCATATACGGCCTTCCGGCGGGCATCGAGTCGGGAACATACAATCAGGTACAGGTTTCGCGGAAACTGGAAAAATTCGTTCGCGATTGGGGGGGCTATCAGATGCTCTATGCTGACATATGCATGACACGCGGTGAATTCGAGCAGATGTTTGAACATCGACACTATCGTGCCATGCGACGCAAGTTCAATGCCGAGAATGCTTTTCCCGAGGTGTACCACAAGGTTATTCCAGAGAAGTGGATCAGAAAGGAAATAGACGAACTGTGCAATGAAGCCGGCTGAAGTGCAGTTCAGCATTTTTTCACAAGGCTTTGCAAACATGACCTTTGAGCTGATCTTGGTCGACTTGCGGCATGTCAGGCACTTGTCCGGCGGCATGTCAATACCGACCTGTAATTTTCGGAAAAGCTCGACAAGGACCGGACTGAAAAAAGAATCGGTCAGGGGAAATTGAGGAAAGATCCACCGCTTGCGTGCGTGACCAGATTTTCAGCCGCACCAGGACAGGCAGGGCAAAATCGTCATGCGCTGGGCGAATTGCCCGCCAGGCCTAGCAGCTTTCTGGCAGAAGGGTTCCGCACAACGGCAAGATCGGGCCTATACTGACAAACAGCAGGCTGCCCGACCTCTTGGATCCTGATCCGAACGGCCTGCCAAAAGCAGGTTGATTCAGGCCGGGGAAGTTTTGGGGCATTCGAAAACAGATTCTTTCTGCCCACTAGTTGAAGCTCACCCAAGCAGTATAATTCCTGTCCAGCCAGAAAACCGGTCTTGGCCTCGTCAAATCCATACGCTGCAAATGACTTAGAACTGAACATCACGGCACATGAAGAAACTCGTTAAATTTCTGTTTCCCTTTGTCTTCCTGGCGGCAGGGTTTGCCGGATTTCAGTTCATCACCAGGAATCAGGCCGAATCGCCGCAGCTCACACGCAAGGCCCCTGAACAATTTGTATTTGTACAACAGGCCGAAATCAAAAGCGAAGTTCCTACCATGCGCCTGTTTGGCGCAGTCGAAACACCCAACTTCGCATCGCTAAGCGCTGCCATTGAAGCCGATGTGGAAATGGTTGGGGTGCTTGAAGGAGACACCGTACAAGATGGAGACTTGCTGATCTCCCTGAACACTCAGGACATTGAACTTGATGTTCAACAACGGCAAGCTGAATTGCATGAGATCGAAGCACTCATCTCAAGCGACCGTATCCGGCATACTGCAGACAGACAGGCACTGGAAACCGAAAAGAACCTGTTAAACCTGATCCGCAATTCCGTCGAACGGGCCAAGCGACTTGTTCAAAACAACGCAGGCAGTCAGGCCACACTCGATGAATCACTGCAGAATGAAGCGCGCCAGCAACTGAGCATCATCCAGCGAGAACAGTCAATCAGCGATTTTCCGATTCGCCAGAAGCAACTTGGGGCACGCCTGAACAAGGCAAGAACAGCTCTAGGCAGAGCCAAACGGGACCTCGAACGTACCCGTATCAAGGCCCCATTTGATGGCAGAATTGCCGAGGTTATGGTCACAGTGGGAGATCGCGTGCCACGCGGCGGAAAACTCCTCAACATCTACAATGAGTCCGAGCTTGAAGTCCGGGCACAGGTTCCCTCTTCCTACGTGCCTGCCTTGCAAAAGGCCATGAACAATAATCAGCAAGTCCTCGCTCAGGCCATATATGATAATCAGCGTATCAATCTGATCCTGCATCGATTAACGGCCCTCATCGAAGAGGGGCAGGCCGGCATTGATGCATTCTTTCGAACCACCTCCATTCAACTGCCTGCCCTCGGATCTACACTCGATATTCTAGTCGACATGCCAGCACTTCAGAATGTTGTCGTCATACCTCCCGATGCACTATATAACGGAAACCGGATATATCGTGTCGCAGACGGCATGTTGGAACCAAGAGAAGTTGCCCAGGTCGGGATGCGCATCGACGAAGACGGAACCCAGGCCATACTCATAGATGCTTCCGGCTTTTCTGACGGAGAAAGCATCCTGACTTCCCGTCTGCCTCGAGCCGTAAGCGGCATGCGGGTTCGAATCGTTGAACAGGAATAAGCATGACATGAGTCCCGACGCTAACATGCAACGAGGCAACCGGGGCGGACTCATCGGCATTTTCTGCAGCCATCCGGTAGCCGCCAACCTGCTGATGGCCGTGATGCTGATGTCGGGGGTCTGGGCAATCCAGCAGCTCAACACCCAGTTCCTGCCGAGCTTTGAGAATGAAAACGTTCGGGTTCGAGTGCTCTGGAGTGGCGCCAGTGCTGAAGACGTTCGGGAATTGATCACAATTCCGCTCGAGCAGGACCTTCGGGATATCGAAGCTCTCAAGGATATGACATCGACCTCAGCCGAAGGTGTATCCTCGATAACCCTCGAGTTTGATGAAGGCACCGACATGGGCGAAGCCGTAGACAAAGTCAAGGAACGAGTCAGCTCCACGAGCGGTTTGCCTGCCGAGTCCGAAACCCCTGAAATATCGAAAACCACTTTTTATGAGGAAGTCGGTCGCCTGCTTTTGACAGGTCCCGGCCCAAGCAGCGTCAATGAATTACGCGGACTTGCCTATCAATTCGAGAACGAACTTCTGGACCGTGGCATTGCAAAAATCGATATTCACGGCCTGCCCGAAGAACAGATTGCCATTGAAGTCCCTTCTTATGAATTGAAACGACTCAGTCTATCGCTCGATGAGCTGGGGCAACGGGTAGCAGCCTGGTCGCGAGATGTGCCGATGGGCATTATCGGTCGTAGCCAAACCTCTCGCCAGCTGCGTTTTCAGGAACGACGCGAAACAGCTGCCGCATTCGAGGAAATACCGATCGTTGCCGATCAGCAGGGACGACTGCTAACCCTGGGCGATATCGCCGAGATCTCGCGCAAACCGGAACCTGATCAGGAAACCGTCTTTTACAAGGGGTATCCTGCGATTGAACTATCCATCATGCGTACAGAAAACGCAGACAGCCTCGACTCTGCAAGGATCTTGTCGGATTGGGTCGAAGAAACCCGCCCCCTATTGCCCGAAGGAGTTGAACTGGTCACCTTCAATCAGGTCTGGGAACTGATTCAGGGCCGGATCAACATTCTGGTCGAAAATGGGCTGACCGGACTGATTCTGGTAATCATGATTCTCTACCTCTTCATGGCATCCCGGATTGCGTTCTGGACGGCAGTAGGCATACCGGTCTCCTTCATGGCCGCGCTTTTTATTCTATATTTGTGGGGAGGCAGCCTGAACATGGTCAGCATGTTTGCCCTGATCATGACACTCGGCATCATCGTCGATGATTCAATCGTGGTTGGCGAAGATGCCATGTCGCGCTATGCATCAGGAGTGAAGCCAGGCATTGCCTCTCTGGCAGCCGCGAAAAGAATGCTATCGCCAATTTTCTGCTCATCGCTAACCACCATAGCAGCCTTCATGCCGCTGTTCCTGGTTGGTGGAAGCACTGGCACCATCATGCAAACCATTCCACTGGTTGTCGTGTGCGTAATCATTGCCTCATTGATTGAATGCTTCCTGATTCTGCCTGGACACTTGACCCACTCATTCCGCCGTATGGGCTCCTATAACCCGGGACGGGTTCGCCTCGCCATCGACAATCGGTACTTCCATTTCAGGGAAAACCTGTTCAGGCCCTTCATTGGCCTCGTTATTTCAAACCGCTGGAGCACGCTGGCCATTGCCCTTTCAATCATGTTGCTGACAGTCGCCTGGATTCAAAGCGGTCGCATCAACTTTACCTTCTTCCCATCGACCGAAGGTGACAGGATTTTCATGAACGTGGGTTTTGTTGCAGGAACCTCTTCCGACCGGGTGAGAGACTATCTGGCCAACGCCGAGGACATCCTCTATGAAATAGAGGAGGAATCCGGTGAACAACTGATCGCGCTCTTGATGACCCGGTTCGGCGCCACTGAAGGCCGTGAAAGAACAACCCAGCGCGGCGATCACCTAGGCGGAATCAGGGTAGAGCTGATTCCGCCCGATCAACGCACAACCCGAAACAGTGAAATCATTCGTGCCTGGCGAAGCAGGTTAAATCGGGATCCGGGAGTCGAAACTCTGACACTGGTCGATCAACGTGCAGGACCGGGGTCAACAGACATAGATCTGAAAATTTACGGGCAAGAGGTCGATCAGATCAAAGTGGTCTCCGAAACCGTAAAGAACGTCCTCACGGAAATACCCGGTCTGAGCGGAATCAGCGATGATATTCCCTACGGCAGAGAGCAACTGGTGCTGTCCTTGACGCCTTCAGCGGAGGCCCTGGGTCTGACCATTGACTCCGTATCGCGACAACTGAGGGCTGCTTATGACGGTTTTCTGGTACAGGAACTATCAGACGGTTTTGAAGATCTGGATGTGGTGATTCTGATTCCCGAGCGCGAGCGTGATGCGCTTGCCAGTATTTCAGGTATCGACATTGTGTTGCCGAATGGCCGCACCGAGTCGATGTCTTCTCTAGCCAATATTGCAACCAAGCGCGGCTTTGAAACGATTCGGCATTCCATGGGGCGGCTGGCCATAAGCGTCAAGGCCGATGTTGACCACAATATCAGCAACGCCAACCAGATTGTCGAAAAACTGGAATCCGATATCCTTCCTGCACTGGTTGCAGCACACGGAGTAACCTACTCATTCGAAGGCGAACAGAGCAATCAGCAGGAGACGCTCGATGACATGCGGCTGGGAGGGATTATCGCCCTAGTGCTGATCTATCTGGTTCTGTCCTGGGCTTTTGGCTCCTATGGCTGGCCGCTGGTCGTCATGGTCATTATTCCATTCGGATTCATTGGCGGGTTATGGGGGCATGTCCTGATGGACAAGGACATCACCATATTGTCCCTGTTCGGGTTTTTCGGATTGTCCGGTATTGTCGTCAACAACTCAATCATCCTGCTGGTATTTTATCAATGGTTTCGGAAAAGCGGCATGCCCGCCTTTGACGCAGTTGTTGAAGCGGCCTGCA
The DNA here is from genome assembly GCA_028285825.1 of Arenicellales bacterium. Lineage (GTDB taxonomy): Bacteria > Pseudomonadota > Gammaproteobacteria > Arenicellales > Poriferihabitantaceae > Poriferihabitans > Poriferihabitans thioversatilis. The sequence continues at coordinate 7,161 of JAPYNK010000206.1, forward strand.
GTCGACTGAGGGCCGTCATGCTGACTTCACTGACCACCATCGGTGGCCTGACACCGTTGCTTTTTGAAACATCAATCCAGGCACAGTTTCTGATTCCAATGGCCATCACGCTGGCTTTTGGACTCGCATTTGCAACGCTTCTAGTGTTGTTTCTCGTGCCTTCGCTGCTGCTCATGTACGAGAATCTACATGGGAAGATCTTTTCCAGTCAGAACATAATGGCGACTCGGGACGAAGCAGGGAAAGCGGGTATCTGACCTATTTACGGGTTTTCTTGAGCAAGTCGCTGAGCAGAAATGCGAGTTCAACCGACTGCTCGGCATTTAATCTCGGATCACAATGCGTATGGTATCGGTCTGACAGATTTTCTTCTGAAACAGCCCGGGCACCGCCGGTACATTCAGTAACATTCTGCCCTGTCATCTCGACATGGATACCGCCGGGGTATGTGCCTTCCGCCTTGTGAATATCAAAAAAACCCTGAACCTCAGACAGGATATTCTCGAATGGTCGGGTTTTGTAGCCATTTCTGACAATGGTATTGCCGTGCATCGGGTCGCATGACCAGACAACCTTTCTGCCATGATCCTCAATGGCTCGAACCAGGGGCGGCAAGCGGTTTGCAATCTGTTCATGTCCGAAGCGCGTAATCAGGGTGAGTCGCCCCGGCTCATTGTCGGCATTCAGTACTTCTGTCAGGCGGACCAGCTCCATGGGATCCAGTTCCGGACCGCATTTGATGCCAATGGGATTTTCAATACCGCGGCAATACTCCACATGGGCATGATCGGGTTGCCGGGTGCGATCCCCGATCCAGAGCATGTGTCCTGAGGTCGAGTACCAGTCTCCACTGGTTGAATCCACCCTGGTTAACGCTTCTTCGTAACCCAGCAGGAGGGCTTCGTGACTGGTATAGAAACTGGTTTGTCGAAGCTGGTGGTTGGCCTCCATGGTAATGCCGATCGCCTTCATGAACGCCATGGATTCACTGATGCGTTCTGCCACCTCTTCATAATGCCTGCCTTGCGGTGAATCAGCCACAAAGGCAAGCATCCAGTTGTGTACATTCTCAAGCGTTGAAAATCCGCCTTGAGAAAACGCACGGATCAGGTTCAGGGTGGCAGCCGACTGTCGATAGGCCATCTTCTGTCTTTCGGGATCCGGCAACCGTGCCCCGGCTTCAAAGTCAATGGCATTGATAATGTCCCCTCTGTAGGATGGCAGCGTCACTCCATCGCGGGTTTCAGTATCGGATGACCGGGGTTTTGCAAACTGACCGCTGACCCGACCGACCTTGACCACCGGACAGGAAGATCCATAGATGAGGAGAATCGCCATCTGCAGCATGACCCGGAAGTAGTCACGAATATTGGTGCTGTTGTGTTCTGCAAAACTCTCCGAGCAGTCTCCGCCCTGCAGAAGAAACTCTCGCCCTTCGCAGACTTCACCCAAGCGCCTTTTTAGAGCTCTTGCCTCACCGGCAAATACCAGTGCTGGCCAGCCGGCTATCTGTTTCTCGACCTTGTCGAGTTGCTCTGGATCCGGATATTCGGGAATCTGGCATGCCGGAAAATTTCGCCAGCTGTCAGGGCTCCATTTCGGGATCGCCTTCATGCGGGTGGCTCCTCGGGATAAGCGGTCAAGTCGTTAACGGGCTTATACCAGCTCGCGATCGAATCAACCCAGATGCTGCAGTCCGGGGTTTGACCCGGGTCATCGTCGAGCGTACCCAATGGAATGACTGCGACATTTCTCTCTGGACTGATTCTGGGCATGCTGGATCCACAATACTGACAGAAAACCTGAGTGAAGTATCTTGCTTCAGGCAGCTTGTAGGATTTCAGGTGCTCTTCTCCCTGGGTAAAGATCACTTCACTGTCTGCTGTAAAGCCATTGGTCGTAAACGCCGCGGAACGGGCCCGGCGGCATCGTTGACAATGACAATTGTATATCCTGGTGAACGGTGCGGTGACCTTGAACCTTACCCGTCTGCACAGGCAGCTCCCTTGAAGCTG
>JAPYNK010000207.1 GCA_028285825.1 Arenicellales bacterium
GCCGGCGTTTACGAATTTGTAGGCGATGAAGGCAACCCAAGATTACAGATCAATGCACAAAACTGCGTGCATTGCAAAACCTGCGACATCAAGGACCCGAGTGGAAACATCAACTGGGTTACGCCCGAGGGAACCGGGGGCCCAAACTACGCCGGCATGTAGGAGCCTGAATCAACCAACCCAGTTTCTGGCATTTTGAAACAGCTTTATCCAGGGACTGTATTTCCCCCATTGACCCGAATGCCACGAATTTGAATTGGTGAGAAAGACCCGCTCAGGATGTGGCATCATAATGGTAAAACGCCCATCTCTCGTGGTAAATCCCGTGGCTCCTTGCGGGGACCCATTGGGATTCAGGGGATAGCGTTCGGTCACGCATCCCCGATTGTCAACAAACCTCAGGCATATCTGGTCCTGCTTCTCCAGCATGGACTGGTCGTCAGGCCTTCGGTATTTTACCCTGCCTTCGCCGTGTGATGTGGGCACCGGAATCATCGAACCCTTCATGCCTGCTGTCAGAATCGATGTCTCCGAAACAATTTCGGTCATAATGAAGCGTGCTTCATACTGTTCCGATGCATTGCGCACAAAATCCGGCCAGTGCTCGGCACCCGGGATAATCGCACGAATGCACGCCAGCAACTGGCACCCGTTACACACCCCCAGTCCAAATGTGTCAGATCTGAAAAAGAACATTTCCAAAGCGTCCTTGAGAAGATCATTGTACAAAATTGAGTTGCCCCACCCTGCCCCTGCGCCCAGCACATCTCCAAATGAAAATCCCCCACAGGCAGCCAGGCCCTTGAATCCATCCAGCTTCAATCCCCCCAGAATACCAGTCATGGTCACATCATGCGGCGTAAAGCCAGCCGCCTCGAATGCCGCCGCCATCTCGAGATGACCATTTACGCCCTGCTCTCGCAAAATCGCAATGTCTGGTTTTCGGAGACTCAGGTTTACAGATTGAGGGGGCTCGGAATCGTATTCAAACGCAAGCCTGCAAAACAGGCCTGAATCGAGGTCATCGGTAATCCTGAGGTATTCCTGATCGGCACAAGAGGGGTTATCGCGCAACCGCTGCATCTGCCATGTGGTACTCGACCAGGCTTGCTGACAGACACTTCGTGATTGCGATAACAGCAAATTGCCGTCAGCGAAAACATCCAGGCGATCTTCGGAATTTGTGGTGCCGACTTCCATGACCCGACCTTCAATTCCGAATGAACGGGTTCGATGCATGACTTCTGGCAGTGAATCACGCCTGACTTGAATGACCGCTCCAAGCTCCTCGCTAAACAGAAATCCCGTATAGTCAGTCTGCAGGCCCTTCAGATGGAGCGAAACCCCGCAACGCCCCGCAAACATCATCTCGCAGACAGTGGTAATCAATCCTCCGTCTGAACGGTCATGATAAGCCAGGACAAGTTCATCCTTGAGCAGGTATCGGAATCACCCCTGATCAATTGAGGAGTGAGAGTCAGGCCAATATTTCCAACCTGTGCAAATCCACTCACTATCAGCGACAAAGGCGCTATCACCCTGTTTTCTCTTTGCCCGGAATCCTGCCACACCGTTCGCATGGACATCGAATCCTTGCCAACCGGGATTGAAATTCCAAGCTCTTTGCAGATGTCCTGTGTGACAGTTCTGACAGTTCTGTATAAATCTGCATCGTGGCCGGGTTCACCCGCCGACACCATCCAGTTGGCAGAGAGCCTGATTTTACTGATGTTTCCAGTATCTGCAGCGGCCAGGTTCGTAATTGCTTCACCGATCGCCATGCGACCGCTCGCCTGTGCATTGACCACTGCCAATGGGGTTCGTTCTCCGATGCCAATTGCCTGGCCGGATTCGGAATGATAGCCGGATGCCACAACTCCTACATCGGCAACCGGCACTTGCCAGGGTCCAATCATCTGGTCCCGCGCTACAAGTCCGGTCACGGTCCGGTCACCGATCGTGACGAGAAAGGTCTTGTCCGAAACCGTTGGATGACTGAGCACCTGATCCAGCAAAACGTCGAGCGGCTTCTGCCATTTCGCGGATTTTTCAAATTGCGAACGGATGCTCTCTGCAGTTTTCATTAAACGCGGAGCAAAATCAAAAATCGAACTCATGGGCAAATCAACAGGATTCAACTCATTTTCAGACATTGAATCGGATACCACCAGGTGCCGATCTGCTATCGCTTTACCCACTACTGCATAAGGACATCGCTCTCGCTGACAGAATGCCTCAAACTGACCAAGCCGGTCCTGAGCAATTGCCAGGACATACCGCTCCTGGGATTCATTGCACCAGATCTGCATCGGCGACATGGATGACTCGTCATTTGGGATATCCCTCAGCTCGAAAACGCCTCCACAACGCGAATCCTGAAGGAGTTCCGGGATTGCATTGCACAGCCCCCCTGCCCCAACATCATGAATGGAGAGAATCGGGTTTTCAGATCCCAGATCACAGCATGCATTGATCACTTCCTGGCATCGCCTCTGCATTTCAGCATTATCCCGCTGGACCGATGCCCAATCGAGAACTTGACTCGCCTTGTCAGAAGCCACACTTGAAGCTGAGCCACCCCCAAGTCCGATCAGCATTCCCGGTCCACCCAGAACTACGATGGGTGAATGCGCGGGGATTCGCTGCTTTTGAATGGCTTCAGGACTGATGCCACCCACCCCACCTGCCAGCATGATCGGTTTGTGATAGCCATAACGCACACGTTTACTGGCAGTTTTCGACTCGAAAACCCGAAAGTACCCCAGGATGCAGGGCCGTCCAAATTCATTGTTGAATGCAGCAGCCCCAACGGGTGCTTCCAGCATGATTTGCAGGGGGCTGGCTATCCAGCCGGGACGATTCTCCGGCATTTCCCATGGATGGGACATTTGCGGCAAGTGGAGATGAGACACCGAAAAGCCAACCAGGCCTGCTCGTGGACGACCGCCCCTTCCGGTAGCCGCCTCATCCCGAATTTCACCTCCGGAACCGGTTGCAGCACCCGGAAACGGTGATATCGCAACCGGATGATTGTGTGTTTCCACCTTGATCGTGAAGTGCTGCAATTGCCTGTCATATGCATAGATGCCCTCAGGATTTGCCATGAGCCGCTCTATGCAGTCACCCTCGATAACTGCCGCATTGTCAGAATAGGCAGAAAGCGTTCCCATGGCGTTCTCGGCATGGGTTTGCCTGATCATTTCAAGCAGGGAGTATTCCATGTCCTGACCGTCAACCCGCCAAATCGAGTTGAATATCTTGTGACGGCAATGCTCCGAATTGACTTGGCCGAACATCATTAATTCGGCATCCGTTGGATTTCTACCCAACTTGCCGTATAAATCATGCAGATAGTCCAACTCTGCCGAATTCAGTGAGAGTCGGAACTCCCGATTGGCTTTGGTCAATGCCCCCTTCCCTTCCTCGAGAACACGAACTTCCGAAAGCGGTGCTGGAGCAGTTCGCTCAAACAGGGTTTCGATCTTGGTGTCTCGATCAAATATGGATTGGGTCATGGGATCAGAGACGATGTTCCCCAGGGCTTGCTGAAGCGGCAGGGACTGATTGGGGTCGGCACCAGTCAATTGCCACAAGGTCCCTCTCTCTACCCGTCTGACCCACGGCAATCCACAGAGATGGAAAATATCCGTTGCCTTGCTTGACCATGGGGAGATGGTGCCAACACGCGGCACCACCAGAAGCCCGGGGTGACCGTCGTTGATCGAATCAAGGAAATCACCCTGCAATTGGGGAGGCTCGACACCCAGTAATGCACCGATGGTGTCGAGTTGCGGGGAATGGGGTTCTTCCTCGACGTCCAGAAAGAAAACAGAATTGGCCCGAAGCTCTTCGCAATAACCGACAGCTTGCCTGATTCTCTGAACGAGGCTGTTCAGACGAAACTCGGAAAGAGCTTCACCCCCGAGGAGCGATAAAATCATTTGGGGGAAACAGGGTATCGATCAAATTACTTCAGCGGCTTGCATCGCATTTCGCACCTGAGCAAAACAGTCATCGGACAGGGGGGTTAACGGCAAGCGAATTCCTCCGGGGATTCGCCCCATTTGCTGCAATGCCCATTTCGACGGAATGGGGTTGGCTTCAACAAACAATGATTCATGCAATGGGTCAAGTTGAGCATTCAGTTTCTCAGCCTCCTCCATGTCTCCATTCAATGCCGCTTCGCACATCGCACTCATCTTCGCAGGGGCCACATTTGCCGTTACTGAAATGCATCCGTCACCTCCCGCCTTAATCAAGGCAAGAGCCGTGTCATCATTGCCTGAATACACGGCGAAACCATCACCGCAGCGCTGCTTGAAATCAGTAACCCGGGGAATATCCGAAGTCGCATCCTTGATGCCAACGATGTTCGGCAACTCAGCCAGTTTCACCACTGTGTCATTCGTCATGTCAAGTGAAGTTCGACTCGGAACATTGTAGAGAATTTGCGGAATATCAACCTGCTCGGCAATACAGGAAAAATGCCTAATCAATCCATGCTGGGGCGGCTTGTTGTAGTAGGGCACCACCAGCAGGCAAGCCTGAACTCCACAGCGGGCCGCACGTTCGGTCAAATCCATGGCTTCCGCCGTCGAGTTGGCCCCGGTACCCGCAATAACTGGAATGCGTCCGGAAGCATATTCAACGGTTTTGCCAATCACTTCAATCTGCTCGTCAGCAGTCAGAGTGGCTGATTCTCCCGTGGTCCCGACCGAAATAATGGCCTGGGTCCCGCTTTCAGCGTGAAAATCGACCAGACCAGCCAGACTGTCAAAATCTATTGAGCCATCGCCATGCATGGGAGTGACCAGTGCAACAAGACTTCCTCTTAGCATTCTACCTTCCGATAATGTGACTTTGTCGATAAAGCAAATGGTACACCATTTCAAATTCAGGAACACGGTTTTGTATTGAGGGCTGGTACTGGCGAATCGGGCATCGCTCAAGAGAGCCGGCAGGTAGAACTTCACTCAGGGGAGTTATGACGGGGAGAATGGCGTTATAATTTGCCGGTGCCCGGCGTCAGGCATTGCTGGATTACTGCCTGATGCCAGAGGACTGGACTTTTCCGCCTGTGAAGGCCATCAACATGCAACTGAATATTCCATCATGCTAAAAATCGGTTTGCTGCTTTGTGATGATGTTGATCCGGATGCACAGATGAAGTTCGGCGATTACGGCAATATGTTCCAAACCGGCCTTGACCCGGATTATTCGTCGATTGACCTGGTGCCGATTCGCTGTTTCGATGGAGAACCCATGCCCGAACGACCCGGCCATTTTGCGGGCTATGTGATTTCCGGTTCAAAACATGGCGTCTATGACAATCTTCCATGGATAAGGAATCTCCTGCAATTCATTCGTGATTGCTGGAACTCGAAAACACGCGTGATTGGCGTGTGCTTCGGTCATCAGGCGATTGCTCATGCACTCGGTGGACGTACGGAAAAGTCGATTTCCGGATGGGGTTTCGGCATTCAGGCCACAACCGTTCTAAGTCGAAAAGCCTGGATGACCGACTATGAAGCACTTGACGGTGATGACTATAATCTGGTCGTGATCCATCAAGACCAGATCGTCAGGATACCGCCCATGTTCGAAACCATCGCCGCCAGTTCGTTCTGCCAAAACAGCATGATCGTTGCCGATACATTGATGCTGGGGATTCAGGGTCATCCTGAATTTTCGACAGAATACTGCCGATTTCGAGCCGACTACCGGTATGAAAAAAGGCTAATTGATTCTGCGGTTCATGAGACCGCAATGCAGTCACTCGATGAACATTCGCCTCATTCGAGAGTCATCCTGGAATGGATGCGGCAATTCCTGCTGCTTCCCCAAACGAAATGAATTTCAAGCGTGAAACCGGTTCAGGCAATGTCCTGCCATTGAACCATTCACCGACCCGTAAACGTCCACACTTCGACAGCATGAAAAATCCCGGAGAACCAGCCACATGATTGTAAAACAGATTTGGACCGGCAACGCCTTCCGAAACTTCAATTACGTAATCGCCTGCGAAGAAACGGGTGAGGCACTTGCGATTGACCCGCTGGATCACGAAAAATGCCTCAATCTGGCTCGACAGGAAGGATGGGGCATTACCCAGATCCTGAACACGCATGAGCATGCCGACCATACAGGCGGAAATCAGCCAGTCATGGAAGCGACCGGTGCAAAAGTTCTGGCTCACCATGCAGCAGGGGCGTCCATCCCAGAGATGAGCATTGGCCTGTCGGCCGGGGATATAGTGAAAGTTGGGAAAACCGTTGAACTTGAAGCACTCGATACTCCGGGACATACCATGAGTCATGTGTGCTTGCTCTCACGCACGGAGATCCCGGGGCTGTTTTGCGGCGATACGCTGTTCAATGCCGGTGCCGGCAACTGTCATAATGGCGGCCATCCTGCCGAGCTCTATGAAACATTCGTCGGACAACTGATGAAGCTGCCGAGTGAAACCCTGATTTATCCGGGGCACGACTACCTGCATAACAATTTGCAGTTCACCCTGAACCGGGAACCGAATAACACCCGGGCACAGGGCCTGCTTGACGAGACCTTTGACCAGGATCCGGCAGAGGCAATGATTACTTCCCTTGCCCTCGAAAAAGAAATCAATGTTTTTTTTCGACTGAACAATCCGCAGGTGATCGAGCAAATAATCCGGAATTTTCCGGAAATCGGATCCAGGCCTGACCCGAGAACCGTATTTCTGAAGTTGCGGGAATTAAGGAACAGCTGGTAGGCGCAAGCCTTCAACAACGCCCGGTTGACCCGAAACCGCCGGTACCCCGCCCGGAAGCCGCGAACTCCGAAACGATCTTGAAATCGGCATGAATGATTGGAACCAATACCATCTGTGCAATCCGGTCACCGGGCTCTACGGTAAACATTCGTGCCGATCGATTCCAGCATGATACGAAAAGCTGGCCCTGGTAGTCCGAGTCAATCAGGCCGGTCAGATTTCCAAGCACAATACCGTGTTTGTGTCCCAATCCTGAGCGTGGCACCAGTACCGCGGCCACTCTAGGGTCGCCGATATGAATGGCCATTCCCGTGGGAATAAGTTCGGTTTGTCCGGGCTCAAGATCCAGCGGGCCATCAATGCAGGCCCGAAGATCAACACCGGCGGAACCTTGCGTTGCATATTCAGGCAGCCCGAATTCCGAGCGGACCCTCTCATCCAGAATCTTGACTTCAACTGTATTCACAACATCAAATCGCCTGTTCCTGAATGTTGTGCGACTGGCTTCTGCTAATCCGCATTGCGCTTCAACATTGATGCCGCCATCTCAAGGATACTGACCGATAATCCATACTTGTCATTTCGACTGATCGGCATGGAAATCTCCGGAGTATGCACAGTGACCTCATTATAGTCATTGCCAAATGCTCCATTTTCGCCAGATACGTTGTTGGCAACGATCATGTTGACCTTTTTGCTGGCGAGCTTTGATTTTGCATGTTCGTTCATGCGCTCTGTTTCTGCCGCATACATCTGCATCACTGATCTGTTCCTGAACCGCCTTGAACATGTCCAGGGCAGAAATGACGTCAACACGCTTAATGCCTGGTGGAGAAGCCCGTTCAACCGGCCCGCAGACAAGGGTGACTTCAGCCCCAAAATCCCGTGCCGCCTCGGCAAGCGCAAACCCCATTTTTCCCGAGCTCCGGTTGGTGATACCGCGTACCGGATCAATCGCTTCCCAGGTCGGACCGGCTGTCAGGACAACACGCACTCCAGCCAGCAGTTTCGGCATGCCGTCGCCAAGCAATTCCTGAGCGATGTCATCCGGCTCTTTCATGCGCCCAAGACCGATTTCCCCACATGCCTGACCACCTTCACCCGGACCGATAATCAGCACCCCTCGCTGCCTGAGTGTCTCGAGGTTGTCCCGAGTAGCGGAGTTCTGCCACATTTGCCGGTTCATGGCTGGAGCGACGGCAATCTCGGCTTCGGAGGCCAGAATCAGAGTAGTCAGCAAATCGTCTGCCTTGCCACCTGCCATCCCGGCAATGAAATTGGCTGTTCCGGGAGCGATAACAATCAGTTCCGCCCATCGTGCAAGCTCGATATGGCTCATGCCCGATTCTGCTTCGGCATCCAGCAAAAACCGATGCACGGGATGTCCACTGACCGCCTGAAGAGTGAGAGGCGTAATGAATTCACAGGCGGCTTCGGTCATTACCACGCGCACATCACCTCCTCGCTCAGCCAGCCGACGCACCAGATCCGGTGTCTTGTAGGCTGCAATTCCGCCCGTTACACCAACTAAAACTCGCCTGTTCCTTCGCATCCTGAATATCGGGATCATTGAATATTCGAGTGTAACCGAATTCAATTTCAATAGACTATCTCTTGAAGTTTATTGGATATAATCGCATCTTGTACATGCAGTTTGTTTTGGAAGACAATTCATGAAATCCAGAGAACGAAGACAGGGCATCACACTGGTGCATACCGGTGAGGGCAAAGGCAAGTCATCGAGCGGTTTCGGGGTAGTATTTCGAGCGGCCGGCTGGGGACTCGATATCTGTGTTATCCAGTATATCAAGGGCAAATGGAAAACCGGCGAGCGGCAGGCGGCCAGCCGCTTCGACAATATCGAATGGCATACGCTTGGAGACGGGTTTACCTGGGATACCCAAAACCCGGAGCAGGACATCAAAACCAGCCGCAGTATCTGGGAATTCAGCAAGGAAAAGATCCTTTCTGAAAAATATGACCTGGTGATGCTGGATGAAATCAATTACTGCAGTGGCTATGGCTGGATACCCGGTACTGAAATTGCGGCATTTATCGTCAATGAAAAACCAGCATGGCTTCACCTCATTCTCACCGGTCGAAATGCCCCGAAGGAAGTAATTGGAGCCGCCGATACCGTTTCCGAGATGACCAAGGTCAAGCATGCATTCGAAAAGGGCATCAAGGCTGTTCAGGGCATTGAGTTCTGATGAATGAATCAACCTCGGCAGGGGCTGCCTCTGCAACTTTCCCTGCCTGATTGAAAGGAACCGGAATATGGCAGCAAAACCGAAACGCTACTCTATATTCAGTCTGGCCCGCAATGCCCTCAGCTATCATCAGGGCTGGCAAAGGGCCTGGCGTGATCCCGACCCAAAATCCGATTATGAGGTCGTGATCGTCGGTGGCGGGGGACATGGCCTGGCCACTGCCTACTACCTTGCCAGGGAATGCGGAATTCGGGATGTTGCCGTGGTCGAGAAAGGCTGGCTGGGCGGTGGCAATACCGGTCGTAACACTACCATTGTCCGATCCAACTACCTGTGGAATGAATCAGCCGGACTCTACGAACACGCCATGAAGCTCTGGGAAGGGATGAGCAGTGATCTGAACTATAACGTAATGTTCTCGCAAAGGGGGTTGCTTCATCTGGCCCATTCCGTGCATGACATGCAGGAAATTGGACGACGTGGCAACGCCATCTACCTGAACGGAATCGATTCGGAGTTTGTGACCCCTGAGCAGGTCAGGGAAATGGTTCCGTTCATCAATCTGGACTGCCGCTATCCCATCCATGGCGCACTTCTTCAAAGGCGCGGCGGCACCGCAAGACATGATGCGGTGGCCTGGGGCTATGCCAGAGCAGCAGATAATCTGGGTGTCGACATCATTCAGAACTGTGAAGTGACTGGATTTCAGATCGAAGACAACACCATCAGGGGGGTGGAAACCACACGCGGCAGGATCGGGGCTGGAAAAGTCGGTTGTGTCGTGGCTGGACACTGCAGTGTTCTTGCCGAGATGGCCGGTTTTCGGCTTCCCGTTGAGTCGTTTCCGCTTCAGGCGCTGGTCTCGGAACCCGTGAAGCCAATTATCGATTGTGTCGTAATGTCTGGTGCCATTCATGCCTATATCAGCCAATCGGACAAGGGCGAGCTGGTAATTGGAGCGGGTTCCGATGCTTATGTGTCCTATTCCCAGCATGGTGGCTTTGACACGATCGAGCATACTGTTGGGCCGATTGTTGAACTCTATCCCATCTTCTCGAGGCTGAAGATGCTCAGGCAATGGGGCGGAGTCGTCGATGTAACCGTTGACCGTTCGCCTTTGATATCCAAAACTCCGGTCAACAACCTGTTTTTCAATTGTGGATGGGGGACCGGCGGATTCAAGGCGACTCCGGGTTCCGGCCATGTTTTTGCCCACTCGATCAAAAACGGAAACATGCATCCAATCGCCGAGCCGTTTTCCATAAACAGGTTCAATGCAGGGGCACTGATTGATGAGGGGGCCGCAGCGGCGGTAGCTCACTGATGTTCTTGATCAAGTGTCCATGGTGCGGTTATCGCGACCAGACTGAATTCTCCGCTCAGGGTGAAGCGCATATTGTACGGCCTGAAGACCCCTATCAGCTGGATGAAGAACAATGGGGCGATTACCTTTTCTTTCGCAAGAATCCAAAAGGCATTCATCATGAACGCTGGGTTCACAGCCATGGCTGCCGTCGGTGGTTCAACGTGATCCGCGATACCGCGACTGATCACATTCATGCCACTTACCGCCCCGATGAACCGATACCAGAGTTGTCAAGTGAAGAAACAAGTAAACCGGCTTGAGCATAACGCACGACTGAATCGCAGAAAGTCGATCCGCTTCTGGTTCGACAACCGGGTTTATGAGGGCTATGAGGGCGATACACTGGCTTCAGCACTATTGGCCAATGACGTCCATCTGGTTGGCCGGAGTTTCAAATACCATCGCCCTCGGGGCATATATACCGCAGGTTCCGAGGAGCCCAATGCTCTGGTGCAACTGGAGGAGAAAGCTTATACCGAACCCAACCGCAGGGCCACCGAAGTCGAACTGTACGAGGGACTGATAGCCCATTCCCAGAATTGCTGGCCATCGCGCAGATTTGACCTCGGTGCGGTGAATTCCTGGTTCTCGCGCATCCTGCCCGCCGGCTTCTACTACAAGACTTTTATGTGGCCGGCCTCATTCTGGATGACCTATGAGAAATACATCCGAAAAGCCGCAGGACTTGGGCATTCGCCAACCGAACCCGATCCTCATTTTTACGACAAGACCTATACTCATTGCGATGTTCTGGTGATCGGTGGAGGCCCTGCAGGCATTGAAGCGGCAATTGCCGCTGGTCAAACCGGATGTCGAGTGATTCTGGCAGACGAAAAATCCGAATTCGGCGGGATGTTGCTCAGCGAAAACATCCTGATCAATGGCATGCCATGCCATGACTGGGTTGACAATAGGATTGACAGGCTGAAAGCCATGTCGAATGTTGTTTTGCTCAACCGAACTACCGTGACCGGATACTATGACTATAACTTTTTGGTGGCCAATCAGCGAGTGAGTGAACACCTGGGACCTCGGATTTCAGTCAACTCTCCCAAGGAACGATTGTGGAAGATCCGAACCAAGCAGGTAGTCATGGCCACCGGTGCCATCGAACGACCGCTGGTTTTCGCCGATAATGACCGTCCGGGAATCATGCTGGCAAGTGCGATACGCAGCTATATCAACCGTTATTCAACACTTCCGGGCAAGAACTGCGTTATTCTGACCAACAACGATTCAGCCTATCACGCTGCCCTGGATATTGCGGACGAAGGCGGACAAGTAGGCATTATCGATATCCGAACCAACCCCAATGGCGCCATGGTCGAATCTGCAGTCAGTCGTGGAATCTGGATCCTCGCGAATAACGCGATTACCGGTGTTGGATATTCAAGAGGGCGACTTCGCTATATCGAGGCGATGGAGTTGTCGGACGATGGACTGAAAGTCGTTGGAACAAAGCAGAGGATGCTCTGCGATCTGGTTGGGGTATCCGGTGGCTGGAATCCGACCGTTCATTTATTCAGCCAGTCCAAGGGAAAGCTCAGGTTTGACGAGAACCATCACTGCTTTTTGGCTGATCAGCCATCGCCAAACAATCCTGCGGTTCTGGCCGGCTCTTGTCGGGCAACCTGGTTTCCGAAAGAATGCATGCGGGAAGGGCATGAAGCCGGTTGCGAAGCCGCAAAGTGTGCCGGGTTCGATGCGTTCCCGGAAACCGATGAAATCAAAACCGTTCAACTGGAGTATGCACCTCAGAGACCACTCTGGATCCTGCCGGGCAGTCATCCAATCGGCCAAGGCAGGACGAAGCATTTTCATGAACTGCATAACGATGCAACCATTGGCGACATTCAGCTTGCGGTTAGAGAAGGCTATGAATCGGTTGAACATCTCAAGCGGTACACCACGACCGGCATGGGCACTGACCAGGGCAAGACCTCAAATCTGAACGCACTGGCCGCCCTGTCCGAAATAAGAAGCTTGCCCATTCCCGATCTTGGCGTTACGACATTCAGGCCGCCCTACACACCCCTGACCATGGGATCGATTGTTGGACATGATTGTGGCGAGCTGTTTCTTCAAATACGCAAAACTCCCATGCATCCCTGGCATGATCAGGCCCATGCCGTTTACGAGGATGTTGGAGACTGGAAACGGCCGAGATATTTTCCGCTGGGCAATGAGACCATGCATGCTGCGGTTCAGCGCGAATGCCGCCAGGTTCGCCAGAGCGGCGGCTTGCTCGATGCTTCGACCCTTGGCAAGATTGACCTGCAGGGCAGGGACACGAGAAGACTGCTGAACATGCTGTATACCAATGCCTGGGACAAGCTTCAAATTGGTCGATGTCGATATGGCCTGATGCTGAATGAGCATGGCATGGTTTTTGATGATGGGGTGACAACCCGAATTGGAGAAGACCATTATCATATGACCACAACCACCGGTGGAGCTGCTCGCGTCATGAGCTGGATTGAGGAATGGCTGCAAACCGAATGGCCTGAACTGGAGGTCTATGCAACGAGTGTTACCGAACAGTGGGCAGTCGCTTCCTTGAACGGACCCAATGCAGCAGCAGTACTGCAGGAGTTAACCGATATCCCGCTTGACGAGGAATCCTTTCCGTTCATGTCCATGCGTGAAGGCAAGGTCGCAGGCATTCCTGCGCGGGTATTTCGAATCAGCTTTACCGGTGAATTGTCATATGAGATCAATGTTCCGGCACGGCATGGTCTTGTACTATGGGAGCAATTGACAGAAACCGGACGCAAGTACGACATTTGTCCATATGGAACAGAATCAATGCATGTGCTTCGCGCCGAAAAGGGTTTCATCATTGTCGGGCAGGATACGGATGGAACGGTAACCCCAATGGACCTCGGCATGGGCTGGCTTGTTTCCCGGAAAAAACAGGATTTTCTGGGAAAACGCTCTTTTGATCGAACCGACACATCGCGCTCAGGCCGAAAGCAACTTGTTGGACTGTTGACCGAAAATCCCGAATTCGTCCTTCCAGAAGGCGCTCATGTCGTCTCTGAACTAAAGGCCAGCCCTCCAATGGATATGCTGGGGCATATTACCTCAAGCTATATGAGTCCGAATGTCGGACGCTCCATCGCCATGGCCTTACTCAAGGATGGATTCAATCTGAAAGGGCAAACGCTGGATGTTCCGCTCATGAATGGAACCAGTCAGCGCGTGAACGTAACTGACCCCTCATTCCTGACCGACTGATCGCGAATTGTTGAAATCATGACAACTTCTCCACTTTGGGACCGTGCTCCAGTCAGCGGCAAAAATACCTTGTCCGAGCAATCGCTCTGCGGAAAAATCAATATTCGCGGCTCTGCCAACAATGGACGTTTCTTGAAGCCGGCTGAGCAGATTTTTGGACTGGGTCTGCCGCTTGAGCCGAATACACTTGCCCGATCAGGCAGTTCAACCTGCTACTGGCTCGGACCTGACGAGTGGCTACTGCATTGCCCAATTGAAGAAACGAGCTCCCTGATTGAATCCGGCCGTTCAAGACTCTCCGGGATTCATCATGCTCTGGTTGATGTCTCGGACTATTATACGGTACTTAGGCTGGAAGGTCCCGATTCGGAAGTTCTGCTTGCCAAGGCCTGCCCTCTTGACCTCCACCACACCCTGTTTCCAGCTGAAACTTGTGCCCAGACCCGTTTCGGAAATGCAAGTATCCTGCTGGACCGCAGGGGTAAAGCTCCCTTTTTTGACATTCAGGTAAGATGGAGTTATGCCGAATACGTCTGGAATTATCTTGTCCGTGCCATGAAGGCGCTTTGAAATTCACCCTTGAGCTCAGTTCAGGCAGGTTCAGAAAGCTGCTTACAAGTGTCTGGCCCGCACTAGACCATCCCGTTTCTTTTTTTTCTCTATCTGGTGAACGGAATCTTCATCAACCGGGGAAATGCGATAATTGCCCTCAAGCAGCATTTTCGACTGTTCCCTCGACTTCATGACTCGGTATTCAATCCTTTCCTCTGCTGTCAATCCGCTTCTGCCCCAGAACATCCAGCCAGAAAACACCCCAACAGCAAAAGCGAGGAGTATCCAGAACCAGATTTCGAGCATTACATAAATCATGACTCTATTTTACATTGGGAGCTCGACATCTTTTTGTATCGCATGCAATGAATTTGATGCCCTTTTCGCTCTCCGGACATAGCTTGAAGCCTCTTTTGATACCTGAATTCTCGATTCGGGATCGAGTTCATCCAGCCATTCGATTTCACCATTGACATGTTGTGCAACTGGCCTGCCATCCAGAAAAAGGAGTCTCGCCTTGCGATTCATGGGTATTCGGTCCATGGGAATCACGATACCGGTCAAGTTAAGCGGATCACAGGTATTGACTGAATGTACCTGGCGGGTCTGGTTCGAGCCACAGCGCTTCAAGAGACCCGATGCATCAACAAGCGCAAATTGCTCTCCCGCAAATCCGCTTACAAACCTTCCCCCCTGGATTTCTCCTCTGGCTTCCATGCGTCTCAAAATATACAGCAAATCCCGCCATGGGGGGCAGGATGATTCCTGATCGAGAAGCCGCCGAAACACCACGCCGTATCTTCTCAGCAGGCATTTTGCGATATATTCAACACTGTCCCAGCGAGTTTCTGACTGAGACATGCCGCGCTCAGGCGCATCGCTTTCCTGATTGGGCCTGTTCAGCAGGGACCAGCGTCCTGCCCCATCGTCTCGCGGATTCACCGACCACCTTCCGCGTTTACGTCTTTGCAATGGGGTTTTTCCATACAGGCCACGCATGCCTTCAAAATTGTCATTGACTGCGAGTCCTGAACCAACCAGCTCAGACAGTCCATTTCTGACTTCGCTGGCCACCCATCCGCCCTGATTGACCAGGTCCTCAAAAAACTGGGCACCCCGACCCTTCAGCAATTCCATTAATCGACGGGCTTGCCAGGACAGTTCCTCCATGTCGTATGAGATCGATCTTGAGTGAGCAAGCCAGTGCCCGAGTGCGCGGCGCGGCACAAATGCTACGGGTGATTGACGGTTGGAGTTCCTGAACCGACCATTATCGGGCATGTTCAGGCGAGACCAAACAATCCGCCCAGTACTGCACAGCATATCCAGTGTTTGAGGGGTATAGCAGTCAAGCCGATCAGGTAGAATCGCTTCTTCCCAGACTGCAGCTGGCAGTTCAATGCCCTCAAGTTGTGCCAGAACTTCCGCCAGATCCTCCGGCTCTGATCTCAGATGCCTGGCTTCGTTACTTATCCCCTGCCATTCGAAAAGAAATTTCATGAAGGCATTCACTGAAACGGAGGCTATGCGTTTCCGTCTTGACTTTACTGAACGTTGCCGAATCCGCCACAAGAGCCTGCGTTCACACCATTGATCCACATCATGGGGATATTGTCCCGAGCGATCAAATATCCCGCGCATGGCAAACCCGCTCTGCTCAAGAGCGGACAATGAGCGGGTTACATCTTCCACAGAAATTCCGAGAAATGCGGCCAGCTCCAGTTCATTGGTCGGCCCGATACCCTGCATGCGTAATTTCAGCAATTCTTCAATTGCCTGATCCCGACCAGTCTCCCGTGTCTCTCCAGCAGTCTTGATTGATGGCGATTTTTCAAGTTTGGGATGAATCTGCTCCCAATATGCAAGCCGTTCAGCCGCTACCCATACCCGAGACTTTTCGATTTTGATCTGACACGCCCGACCGGTCTTGGCCAGACCATTCAACAGTCCAGTCCAGAAGCAGGTTTCAGCTTCCTCATTCATGACACCTCCCAGAACCAGCAAAGCGTCATGGCATTCGTCCATATTTTCGGCGCAAGGCCATGCTTCCTCCCGAATCTCGCGAACGACACATTCATCAAGATCTCCTAATGCTGCCGCATCTTGAAGGGTGTTCAAAGCCTGGCTGCGAACCAGTCGGGTGCGCCGTTCTTCCGCCGGCGTATCATCCAGAAATGCGTAATTCCGAGCCGATAGAATTTCCTCGGCAAGCGGCGATGGTGCTGCCAGGTCCTTGCAGATCAGGTTCAGGGTTCCATTCTCCAGTCGCTCAAGGACTTTTTTGAGACCGGGCATATCCATGAAGTCGTGCAGACAGTCATACATAGTCTGACGAATCAGGGGATGGTCGGGAATCTCCCGCTTGCCGGATATATTTTCGGCGCAAGCAAGGTGATCGGGAAACACTAGAGAAGCAAGATCTTCTGCATTACTGCGCTGGAACTGCGGGGGTGTCCTGGATCCACCTGAAAACCGCTTGACGGCCAGGGCAATTGATGCATTCCATCGCCAACGGGTCGCAAAGAACGGCGTATCCAGAATGGCCTGGCTCAAGACATCGGCAATGTTTTCGGATGAGAGATACCGAACGGGCTCGTCGATTGGAAAACTGTGGGTTGGACCAAGAGAGAGAATGATGGCATCCTCAAGTGCGGCAGCCTGAAGTTCAAAATTGAACTTGCGACAGAACCGTTTGCGAAGTGCGAGTCCCCATGCACGATTGATGCGAATCCCGAAAGATGAATGGATTACCAAATGCTGGTCACCCGCCTCATCGAAAAACCTTTCAAAGATCACCGTATTGTCATCCGGCAATGCACCAAGGGATCCCTTGGCAGTTGCGAGATAGTGAACCAATTGCGAGCAAACGCCATTTTCCAGAGCGTACTGTTGTGAGACATGCTGTATGGCCTCGGAAAGTCCATTGGTCAGCAGATCGCCAACCAGTGTTCTTACCCTGCAAACCGAATTGCTGACAACATCGGTTCTGCCCGGTGCTTCACCGAACCAAAAGGGAATTGTCGGTGGCTGTCCCCTGGCATCCCGGACATGCACCTTTCCTGATTCAACTCTTTCTATGCGATACGATGCATTGCCGAGTTGAAAAATGTCTCCGGCCATCGACTCGAATGAAAAATCTTCGTTTAATGATCCAATCACGAGGTTTTCGGGAAGCAGAACGACATCGTAATCAAACAGGTCCGGAATGGTTCCTCCATTGGTAATTGCAGTCAGTGCGGCTGACTTACGCGGTCGGATTTGGCCATTTACTGCATCCAGATGGAGGTATGCCGAATGTCTGCCACGTCGTCCTGCAAAACCCTCGGACAGCATTCGAATGACTTCATCGAATTCCTCATACTCAAGTGCTTCAAAAGGCGCAGCTCTGACCAGCATCCGGAATAGATCATCGAGACTCTTTTCTCCGGCCGATATTTCAGCAACGACCTGCTGTGCCAGTACATCAAGCGGTTTTGGATACATTGACAGGTGATCCAACTCGCCCTGATTGACGCAATCGATTAATCCAATGCATTCGACCAGATCGTCTCGAGAAATTGGAAACAATCGCCCCTTTGGCTTGTGGCCCAGACTATGTCCAGAACGTCCAACCCGTTGCAGCAGATTTGATACCGCACGGGGGGATCCAATCTGGCAGACCAAATCTATATCACCGATATCGATGCCCAGCTCAAGTGAGGCCGTAGCAACGATTGCTTTCAGTACTCCGGATTTGAGTTGCTGTTCAGCCATGAGCCTATGCTCCTTGGCCAGACTGCCGTGGTGAGATGTAACCGCATCATCACCGATTCGCTCGCCAAGCGCCTTGGCTACTCTCTCGGCAAGTCTTCGGGTATTTACAAAGATCAGGGTTGTGGTGTGCTGATTGATCAAATCCTCAAGCATCGAGTAGACTTCTTCCCATGCCTCGGCTGACATCACCGCGGAGAGCGGGATGCCAGGCACACAAATCAGCATATCACGATCGCGCTGATGCCCGCAGTCGATAATTTGGCATGAGGTATTTTCACGGTTGCCGACAAGAAATTCTGCAGCCAGCCCTATTGGACGTTGAGTGGCTGTCAAGCCAATCCTGAGCAGTGGTTTGTCGCACAAACATTCAAGGCGCTCAACGGAGATGCTGAGGTGTGCACCACGTTTGGAGCCAACCATGGTGTGGATTTCATCAATGATCAGGGTCCCGGCACTTGAGAGCATTTGCCGACCAGATTTAGAGGTGAGCAGGATATAAAGCGATTCAGGTGTGGTAACCAGAATATGAGGTGGGGCCTTGATCATTTTCGCCCGCTCCCCTGAAGTCGTATCCCCGGTTCTCACTGCGGCATTTATCGCAGGCAGCATGAAATCTTCATGCTGATTCAGCTCTTTCAGCTTTGCCTCGATTCCATATAGTGGCGTCTGCAAATTACGCTGAATATCATTTGAAAGCGACTTCAATGGCGAGATGTATACCACGCTGGTCTGCGACAGCAGTATTCCCTGCTCAGACTGGCGAACAAGACCGTCAATAGCAACCATGAAAGCAGCAAGTGTCTTACCCGAACCGGTTGGAGCAGAGACCAGAGTATGTCCACCGGCAGCGATAGCCTGCCATGCATCCAGCTGCGTTTGGGTGGGTCTCGGGAAGGATTGCTTGAACCAGGCTTCTACTGCAGGATGAAAATCACTCATGGCTCAATCAGCTTGACCGTCCATTTTATCCCATCTACCCAACAGGTCATTTGGGAATTCAAAAATGAATCTGGCTATCTGGCTAATCCTCAATAAAACCGAATATCCCATGAGGCTTAATAGTTTATTTTGATGATTGTATTGCTGTTTCATCAAACTCTCAAGAGTTCGTCCATCTGTTTTTTTGCCGGACTGCTTCAGAAATCAATTACCGGTGAAGTATCAAGGATATGCTGGTACCTCAATGGAACTTTGAAATGGTTGCCACTTTTTTTACCTTCTCTTTACCGGGCGTAATTCCCTCCATTGATTCAACAGTTGCATATTTCGTGCCTGAATGCTTTGAGCATGCCTTTAACCGGGTTTGACGCCATTTCTGAATTGCGCACGAGAGCCCATTTCTTCCGAAAACCTCTTCAGGATATCGTATCCCCCGGAAAGGCTTGTACCACTGCAAAACATGGACACAATCACATCAGTGTAAGTACTTGGCAATAATCAGTACTTCTACAACTGCAAAAAACCACAATATTGTCTCATGAAGAGATATGCACATAACCGAACACCAGAGCCTTATTATGTGGTGAACCCGCACACAGGCTTGGATATAATTGAAATCATGACAATCGCAGTTTCAAAAGTTCCGGACGAGCCGGATTTTTCACTCACACAATTATCAATCAAGGAGTCAAGTCATGACTGAGCGTGTAGCTGTTATCGGCGCAGGACCCAGTGGTCTGGCGCAACTTCGGGCATTTCAATCCGCCAAAAGCAAGGGCGTGGATATTCCTGAAATTGTCTGCTTTGAAAAACAGCGGAACTGGGGGGGTCTGTGGAATTACAGCTGGCGAACCGGGCTTGATGGATTTGGCGAACCCGTACATTGGGGAATGTACCGGTATCTGTGGTCCAACGGCCCCAAAGAAGGGCTTGAATTTGCAGACTACTCGTTTGATGAACACTTCGGAAAACCGATCGCTTCCTATCCGCCGCGTGCAGTACTGTTTGACTATATAGAAGGCCGGGTCCAAAAAGCCGGAGTTCGGGACTGGATTCGCTTTAATTCAACGGTACGTCGAGTTAGCAGCGATGACACAAACGGCAAATTTACCGTGCTTGTTCACAACAATGAGGAAGATCGGGACTATTCTGAAGAATTTGATTATGTGGTCGTTGCATCCGGGCATTTTTCGACTCCCAACGTCCCGGAATTCGAGGGGTTCAATGCCTTCAACGGTCGTATCCTGCACGCTCACGATTTCAGGGATGCACTCGAATTCAAGAACCAGGATATCCTGATCATTGGCACCTCGTATTCCGCTGAAGACATCGGTTCCCAGTGCTGGAAGTACGGGTGTCGCTCCGTTACTGTCTCCCACCGAACTGCTCCGATGGGATACAAGTGGCCAGACAACTGGAAAGAGGTGCCCCTGTTGAAAAAAGTCGAGAAAAACACCGCAACCTTCATCGATGGTTCAACTGCCGAGGTTCAGGCCATTATTCTATGCACTGGCTATCTTCATCATTTTCCATTTATGGATGAAGAATTGCGCCTCAAGACCAATAACCGGCTCTACCCGGTCAACCTCTACAACGGTGTAGTCTGGACTGGAAATCCAAGACTCTTCTATCTTGGCATGCAGGATCAATGGTATACCTTCAACATGTTCGATGCCCAGGCCTGGTATGCACGGGATGTGATGCTGGGAAGACTGAATGTGCCTGACCGGAATGAAATGGAAAGCGACATAGAGAAATGGCGTAAGGAAGAGGACAATATTGCGGATGACTATGGTGCTATCGAGTATCAGGGTCGATATACCGCGCATTTGATGGACATGACCGATTATCCACCGTTTAATATCGAAGCTTCAAACCAGGCATTCTTCGAATGGAAAAAACATAAAAAGCAGAACATCATGACGTTTCGGGATAATGGCTATGTATCGCCCTTGACCGGAAATCGGGCACCGGCTCACCATACCTCCTGGGTTGATGCACTGGACGACTCGATGGAGAGCTATTTGCAAACCGAATGAAATGGATTGTCTGGAACATGACGCTGAGAAAGCATTGAGAAAAAAAAGGCTCCATGCAAATTCAGATCATGATTAGAATTACAGCAAGCATCGTGATTCAGTCGAGGTAACGACCAATGTGTGACATCAAAATCGGAATATGAGCAGAACCCTTGCAAGCCATCTGTCAGGCGTTTTTGCCGACTGCCACTATGGAAAGCGTTGCCATTTTAACCGGGGGCGACCTGCTGGCCTACGAGGAGTAACCCTGTCGCTAACTTGCTGGAGTGATTTTCTTTACGACAATAATGATTTTTTTAAGTGGTGATCCGTCATGATTACTGATGCTGCAATTGCACCCGCGGTCAATTCAACCGGAAGCGGCCGCCGCATCGCTAAACGTCGCTCCAAAAAAATGATCGCTTTCGGCTGGTACGGCGGAAAGTTTTCTCACTTGGATTTTCTATTGCCGTTAATCCCAGGTGATGCAAGACATTTCTGCGATGTATACGGTGGATCTGCCGCTGTGCTGCTTAATTTGGAACCATATACAGTCGAAACCTATAATGACCTTGACTCGGAGCTGGTCAATTTTTTCGAGGCACTGCGAAATCAGGGGCCGAAACTCGTCAAGGCTATTGGCCTAACCCCGTTTTCCAGAGAGGAGCTGGTACTTGCGTGTACTCCAGAACAAGGATTGTCCAAACTGGAACGTGCCCGTCGTTTCTACATTAGAGCGAGACAGACACGAACTGGGTTAGCACAGACTAGCAGCAGGGGCCGGTGGGCACACTGCGTCCTTACATCGCGTGCAGGCATGTCGGGATCCGTATCTCGTTGGCTTGGATCTGTCGAGGGGCTGCCGGAGATTGCTCAACGGCTTCAGCGGGTACAAATCGAGAATGCTCCAGCCATTGAGGTTATTCAGCGATACGACACTGAACAAACGGTATTCTATGTTGATCCACCGTATGTCCATTCCGCACGGCGTGACTTAGCAGCATATGCCCATGAAATGACTGACAAGGACCATGAAACGCTTGCTGAGGTACTGAACGGGGTTCGAGGACGCGTGGTGTTGTCAGGTTATCGCACTGATCTTTATGACCGTCTTTACAAAACCTGGAAGCGTGTTGACGCCGGAGAGCACAACTGCCACTCTGTGCACAAGCTTCGCCGGGAATCGGCTTGGCTTAATTTCTAGATGCTGGATAACACAGAAGCTCGCAAATGGCTGGACGGCGCATGGGTACGTGTCTTGGAATCAGGGCTTGGCGAACCAGACCTCGAGGTTGACCGACTGGTCAATTCCAGGCTAGTCTCAATCCGCTATGCGGTATTCACGCAAATGCTCGGTAAGATTGCCAATGCCCAAAGAAGTCTATTAAGCCTGCAACTTGGCTCAGAACGTTCTCCAGGTTCATGGGATGCACGGAGTTTCTGCTCGTCGGTCATTGTGCCTTGGGTAGCAGACAACCATGATGTTTTGGGTAACAGTCCTGACCCTTATGTCAACAACCCTCTGCGACGGGAGAGATTGGATGAGGGGACACACCAACTGCGCTACAAAGAGGAGTGGGATGCTCTCGTGGCATTCCTAGCCCCTCTGGATGTTGCCGGCCGGATCAAGCTTGAGTCTGCTTTCATTCGTTGCCTGGAAAGTGCGTCTCGCCGTCTTGCAGATCAGTCATTCGGATATCAGGTACCAATACGGGTCAGTCTGCCTCAGATGATTCGTGTTTTGAAAGCATTTCTTGCTGAAACGAGCGGAGGTTTGCGGGCTTTGGTCTTAACTGTTGCGGCAATGACCGTCTTGGGCAACGCTTTTTCGCTTTTCGAGAATGTCTCGTCACAGGGACTAAACGAGGCGGATTCTCTTTCAGGGGCGCCCGGCGATGTCATGTGCATGGATTCCAATGGCAACATAATCCTAGCTGTCGAAGTAAAAGATCGTGCCCTGACTCTGTCCGATGTTCGCAACTCAACTCAAAAGGCTAGGACATCGGCTGATCCATTTAGTAATTTGTTGTTTGCCTCTCCGAGAATCCGAGAAGATGAGCGGGACTCTATACGTAAAAACATAGAGACAGCCTGGGCTTCTGGATTGAATATCAGCCAGATTGATATTATTGATTTGACAAATGCGGCATTCTCGCTGCTCTCTGAGTCATGGCGACCGAAGCTATTACGCGAGATAGGGGCGGAGCTGGACAAAAGAGCAGACCATATACATCGTCGGGCATGGTATGACCTCTTATCAAGTATTGGTGGACAGGATAAGCCCTGACCGAGAAAGCCAGGATGCAATGTGCCGAAAACGACCATCAGATGACTTGCAGGTTTTTTCCTGTCACCTGAGTTTTGGCTGATGTACAGTGTTCACCAATTAGGTATTTTCCGACAGCATCAATACTTCAAAAAAATTTCCCTTGCGTCCTCCCCATGCAGGAAACCGCTCGGTTGAAGTCACCCGATCAACAAACTCGCCATGATGCAGGTAACGGCCACGATCATCGAAAACCTTGTAAGCGGATACCGCATGAATAAACTCGTCAATCCTGGAGTCAGGGGGAAAGAAGGGAACATGTATCGACAGATGTAAAACCGGCAGGCATGAAGCCAGGTTCGAGAGTCCTTCACCAAGATTTACCTCGCCACCCTCTGCCAATGCATAGATGACGGTCGGTCCGATCCAGGCGCCGACATCGAGTACCAACCCTCCCGGTTTCACAAACTGTCGATAGATTCGCTCAGTTTGGCGCTCCCAATCCACACTATACCAGCGCCAGAATTCGTGATCGGAAACTTCGAACTCCATGTCCTCGACAGCAACCCTCGCATTGCCGGTATTTCCCTGCCGATATTCACGATGCCATGGTTCAGAATAACCTGAAACCGGACTACATCGTGAATGATCTTTCCATTCACCGGGTTGGTGAGTATTGAATTTCCCGGACTGCAACCGCCTGGTATCGTTATCCGCTTTCTTCATTCCTATCATGCCTGTCTTTCTATCCACAAAGGGGGTTCATGCCTTATCCGGTCATTGCAATCCATTTTTTTCTCTGTCATCATTATTGTTTCGCAATATACCTGATATAAACTTATTCTTGCGATATTGATAAATCCCGAAACTCCAATGTGGGGAATCGCCACATTGAATTGTCCGAACCATGCGGACAACAGGATTGAAGTAAAGTTGCCAGAAGCAAACCAATCAGAAATGCCAACATGAAAGAACTGAACCAAACTCAAATTTCCCGTGAAGTATGGGGTATCGACAACGATTACACCCTACTGCATGATGTTCTGCTCGGGCATCCCGATCATTACCGCTGGTTGGATGCCGGCCCGATTATCCGCCGAACCTTGCAGAATCGAGAGCATACCGGCGTGGAATTCAGTCTTGAAACCGCAAAGGCACAACATGCCGAGATGGTCCAGATATACGAAAATTCGGGGGTCAATTGTCATTATCTGGACTCCGATGAAGTCTTGCACCGAAATTTCTTCGCACGTGACTCAAGTGCCATGACTCCATGGGGATCCCTGATCTGCCATATGCAATTGAAATGCAGGCGTGCTGATTACGTCACCACGATCAAATTCTACCAGGACAATAACATGCCAATCTGGAACTATGTCACAGCGGGCCATTTTGAGGGTGGGGATTTCGTGATACTGGAACCCGGATGTGTGTTGATTGGTTATGGCGGGGAACGATCAGAACGGGAAGGTGCCGAGCAAGTGGCTTCCTGGGTCCGAGAGCAGGGATGGGAAGCTCAAGTGGTACCTATATCCAGAGAGTTTGTGCATATGGACGGACTTCTGGTTCCATTGGCACCCAAGTTACTCGTCGCCTGTTTGGACGCTTTGGAAGACTGGGTAGTGAAATGGCTTCGTTCAAAAGGCTTTAAGTTTGTTGATGTTGGCTATGCTGAAGCCAGGAATCTAGGGGTCAACCTGGTTGCCTTGGGAAGCGATCGAGTATTATCGATGCAAAGCAGTCCAAAGCTAAACGAAAAGATGCGCGCTTTGGGGTTTGAAGTATTCGATCCAGATATGTCAATGTTCACATTGGGTGGCGGCGGAGTTCACTGCCTATGTCAAGCCTTGAGAAGGGATCCTGGCTGACAGCAAGGATTTCATGGGCTCTACGCCATCAATTTTCCCGGCCTTGCTCCTTCAACAAACCAATACGATCGGCAGACAGGCTGGAATTTCGATCATTTTCCAATTCGGGAAAGTCTTGCAAGTAGCCCCGGCCTGCTGGCCACGATACCAGCGGCATCAAGCAACTCGCATGAGCCAGATCGCCCCGTTGTAAATGACTAGGCAGGTATCTCTTGCGGTAGTGATGACCTACAGACACACTTGAGACCCCATCCTCCAGGGCGGGTAGTGGTCATGATCACTGGGAATCGAGGCCAGGAATTCGGGTCCCGGCCGACCAGAAGGAGGAGCGGTAGAAGGGCCTGGAAAGCACGAACACATCGTAATGGCTGGGCTTCAGGCCAGAGAAAATGCGCCATATTTCCAGCCCATCTTCTCCCTTGGTATTGCTCGCTTCCACCGGGCTCCCCCACCATCGTTTTTCCCGGTCGACTGTCATTCGGCATCATGGCCGCGTTCATGGCTCCTTCCAAACCAGGCTCCCAGAAGTCGATTAAGGTGGCCCTCACGGAGATGTGTCTCACTCACAGGCTGATGACGCACCCCGAACGGGAGCAGGTCCTGGGTACTGCACCGGGCGTGCTCACACCGGGCAACCATGAGGAACACGCC
Organism: Arenicellales bacterium; assembly: GCA_028285825.1. Classification (GTDB taxonomy): domain Bacteria; phylum Pseudomonadota; class Gammaproteobacteria; order Arenicellales; family Poriferihabitantaceae; genus Poriferihabitans; species Poriferihabitans thioversatilis. Next base: position 25,612 of record JAPYNK010000207.1, read on the forward strand.
AGGCTTCCCAACACATACGCTCCGGCGGGCCAGGTCATAGCCAGCGCAATAACAGTACAGCGGCGAGTGTCGTGATCAAGGACGTGATCAAGGAATTAAGTTGGAGATGATTATTGTCATCAACCTTGCAATTTTACTCTCATAACTGATCAACACCATAAAAGAAGTCTACCTCACCGGATTTGAGGTCATACTCCGCCCCGACGATCATCAATTCACCACTTTCGCAAAGCGGTGTCAACAGTGGTGATTCAATCCTCAGCTTGTCTACGTTATAGGTGACATTCTTACGAATTGACTGGGACATTACCGTACCTTCATCGGAAGAAGGCAAGGATTCTGCAATGGAGGATATTGCAGGACATATCGCATCAACCAGCGAATTTAGTCCCGGGGTCAGGTCTTCCATAGGATTCGACATTGCACTCAATGTTGTCTTGATCGCACCGCATTCTGTGTGACCCAATACGACCACCAGTCTGCTCCCCAAAACCGTGACTGCAAATTCAACACTGCCCATCTGGGTTTTTTCAACCAGATTTCCGGCGACCCTGACAACAAACAAGTCTCCCCCGCCTTGGTCGAAAACATACTCCACGGGGACACGGGAATCCGAACAACCCAGAATCACTGCAAACGGGGCTTGCCCTCGAGTCAGTTCAGCTCGTCTTTTCTCATCAAACAGGCCATCTTTTCGTTGCCCGGACACAAAACGCCGATTACCCGATTTCAGTTTTTCCAGTGCTTCTTTCGCGGTACTCATGGCGGGCAATAACTGGTTGCTAGTCGTCACATGGCGAACTCATTTTTCTATCTCACCGCCAATCGCCTGCATAACCATGGTTTGGAAATGATGAACGGCATGCTCGGACAGTTCAGTTAATTCCCGATCAATGATGAACCGGCCTTGATTATATCCTCTTGACCCAAGGCCTCTCTGAACGCTCTCGCACAAGGCAATATCTTCGGGTTGCAACACATTCTTCTGATACCTCATCGCGTCCCGATGCTGTGGAGTGGGTTCCTGCTCCGGCAGGAACCAGTCCTGAAACTCCAGAGTCTGGGCAATTCCATTTGGATTCATCTGCAAAACCGACAAATTGGTGTTTCCGGGATAAATCCAGATGGTCAGGTTGGGCCACAGGAACCAACCGGCATACCCGAAGTCAATCTCGCCCTTCCTGAAATTAAAGGCGCGGTTGGTCTCCGATCTGGGCGCTCCTGCTATCTGGCTCGAATAGATGCCCCGGGTCACGGTTCGGTAGGTATTCATGTCTACCAGATCGACAAAATCCTTGTGCGCCGGTGCACAGTGATAGCATTCCAGAAAATTATCAACTATGACCTTCCAGTTGCACTCGACGTTATAGACATCCCTTTGTGTCATTTGAAGATTATCGACATCGGGGCAGAAGCTACGAATTTCACTTTCCAAATCCCCGCTCAACTCCTTCAATGGAAATGCGTCATCATCAAGATTGACGAACACCATGGAACAAAACTCTTCGACTCGGAGTGATTTGAGCGAAAAGTCACATTTACTGAATCCTTCTACATTCTCCGAGTTGCGAGCCATCTTGAGAGTGCCATCGAAATCATAGGACCAGGCATGATAGGGGCAAACGATCAGATTCGTGCTTCCCTGTCCACACAATAACTCATGACCGCGGTGAGCACAGACATTGTAAAACGCTCTCAGATCACCGGATCGTGAACGGATTACAAACAGATTCTGATCGTTAATTTTGGCGGTCAGGTAATCGCCGGGAGAACGAAACTGACTGACATGCCCAACATAAATCCAGCTGCAGAAGAAGATTTTCTCCATTTCCAGATCATACACAGTGGAGTCGGTATAGAAACGGGCCGGCATCGTATGGGATTCGCCGGGCTTGCCGCAAAATGGCAGGTCACCTTGCTGCTTGGCAACAACTTTATTTGAAACGTCCAAGGACTTGTTCATTCTGTACTCCCCAACAACAAAATGATGCCTGTGTCGAGCTGTTCAAATGGCATGATTATCCCGGTAATTTCCCCGTACCCTTTGCTTGTCGGGATCAAAATGGGGGAAACGCACAACCCGAGCAGGAATCCGCTTTTGATGACCGTCGAGTTTGCCCACTTCCAGCTGATTGCCTAGATCAGCATGCATCGACTTGATTCGACATAGGGCAATATTCTTTCCAAGTATCGGAGAAATTGTTGCACTTGTAATTGAACCGACTTGCTCACGTCCGATGAACACACCATCACCACTGGCGGCTGATTCTTCGCCTTCCAATTCCAGACCCGCCAATTCATGATACGGATTGGCCTTGCGCCTGATCAGCTCTTGCCGGCCAATGAAATCATCCTGCTTGGTCTTCAACGGAACTGTAAATCCGATTCCGGCCTCGAATGGATCAGTCTGGTCGCAGAATTCCTGACCCGCAAACACCAGACCCGATTCAATTCTCAGCATGTCGAGGGCTTCAAGGCCTAATGGAGCAACATCATATTCCTGTCCAGCCTGCCAGACCGAATCCCATACGGCCTGTGAATCGTGCGGATGACAAAATATCTCATAACCCAACTCGCCAGTGTAACCGGTCCTAGAGCAAATGATCGGAGCTCCATCTGCACTCTGAATTCTTGCGATCGAAAATCGAAACCATTCAAGTTCGGAAACTTCCGGTTGATCGGGACGTGTCCAGATACATTTCTTCAAGGTATCCAGACTTCGTGGGCCCTGCACCTGAAGATTGTGCAATTGTGCGGTTGAATCCTTCACCCAGGCCCTTAAGTCAAGACGCCGGGCTTGCTCCCGCAGCCACAACCCAGACACGTCATTTCCACCGATCCATCGGAAATTGTGTTGTGCAAGACGGAATACGGTCCCATCATCAATCATGCCACCAGATGCGTAGCACATCGCGGTATATACCACCTGACCCACGCCGAGTCGTCGCACATCGCGGGTTAGGCATGTTTGCAGCAAAAGTTCTGCATCCGGCCCGGTGACTTCATATTTCCGTAGTGGCGACAAGTCGGTCATGACCACCTTCTCTCGGCAGGACCAGTACTCGGAAATGGCACCCAGATTATTGAACGAGCTTGCCAGCCAATAGCCATTGTATTCAGTGAAGTTTCTTGTCAAATTCGAAGTTCTTGAATGGAAGCTGGTTTCTTTGGTCATTTCTGGTTCTGCATCAGTAGTCTTGCGGTAGGCGATCGCTCGCTTGAAAAGATTCTTTTTGCCATAAAGCCGAATATGGATATCGGTTGGTACCCAGGCATTGGCTGGATCAATGTCACATGGACAGGATGAAGACACGCAGACCAAGTCAGTCATTGCCCTCATGAGCACATAATCGCCGGGACGCGACCACGGATCATCGAAAGTGAAAGAATATGCCTCATCGAAAAAAGTATTGAAAAACAGGTTCATGGCCTGCCATCCTTTGCGTGGTTCAATCGGATACGGAGCCAGTGCAGCATTGAAATTATCGGAGCAGTTGACATGTCCCGGATAGCCTGCTTCATCATAGTATTTACGGGTACACGCTACCCCGAAACTGTCATGGCGCCCACAAGTATCCTGAACGACCTCGACCAACGGATTGAAGTCGATATCATAGAATTTGGAATACAGCCCCGGCATCGGATAGGCATTGCCCATCAGTGACCGGGTGGTAGTCGCACTCAGGTTTCGTGTCTTGCCTTGATCGAGTGCACGCATGTCAAAACACTGAAAATCGGAACACTGGCGTCCCTCGACATCAATGACCTGAATATATTCGCCTTCCCGAACCTCATAGGCTTTGGCTGTTGCGGCTTGTATATGGATACTGTCTACTTCATCGGCTAGAGGGTCTGGCAGTTCCCTTGTGGTCGACATGCCCGGATTCGCTCTTTTTACAAATACCGCTAAATCCGTGGGCGGGTGACTCTGGTCAACCTTCATGGGTAAACCCGGAGCACTGAAAAGTGCTATTAATTCATCCTGGCTGACAAGGCTTGCAGTATTATTCGCATGGGTCTCTCCCGCCATCAATTCCGCTACGGGGCAGACTGCGAGATCAACCGAGAACAATTTCAATTTCTCCCTGATTTTTCTGGCCCCCTCAAATGGGGCTTCAAGCATGTGTGCAAGAGTGCGACCGGAAGTGTCTGTCTTGATTCCAAGAGCTTCAGTCATTGGTTGCCCCCTGCTGTTAAAGGCAAACACCTGGGCGGGCTGAAGTCCTTCGGGATCGACAATTTCAACTTGATCGCCGGGCAATAACGGCACGGCTATGACTCCACCTGCCTTGAGCGGATGGCGTTCTTTACCAATCCAGTCCTGGCCGAGACCGGGCTCACGCAAACGCACATGCGAAGAAAAACTTATGTCCATGGCAAATTCAAGATTAACCAGATTGATACCGTGAATACGATTTTATTCATCAAAACAGACTCGGGGCCGAATACTTCCCGGCATGTTATCTAGTATGTTTATACCCGATATTTGGACCCGGAAACTCTATAAATGCTGCTTCTTATCGAAATGGTACAGTAATGTTACAGCAAAATCTGCAATAGAGTTGTCTTGTGTTGATTTACAGAAAATTATCCCTGATACTTCGCCATAAATAATCAGGCATTAACAGCCCCACCGGGCTGTCTTCAATGCCAAGAAATACTGCTGAAATCACCATAAACAGGAGAATCGAATGTTTAAGAACAGAACTAAAATCATGGGTATTCCCGTGACATTACTGGGCATAATGTTTCTGGCGACCAGTGTCGCTCAGGCTGATGCTGTAAAAATCCCTACTCACAACTGGTCCAGCCAGCTGGTTGGCGCAGAAATTGTTGGAAAATTGTTTGAGATGGTCGGAGAAGAAGTTGAATATATCCCGATGGACAGCCAGACCGTCTATCAAGCAATGTGCGACAACGATATCGACATTGTGCACGAGGTTTGGGAAGGTGCCTTCGGTGCCTCCTTCGAAAAAGTGGTCGGAGAGGGATGTGTTATCGATCTGACAACCCATGATGCCAAAACACGCGAAGAGTGGTGGTATCCCATGCATGTCAAGGAATTATGTCCTGGACTACCGGACTGGAAGGCTCTGGATGCCTGTTCCGACCAGTTCGCACGTGCCGACTCAAATGGCAAGGGCGTTTTCATTGGAGGCCCCGTAGACTGGCTCAAGCATGATGCCGAAAAGGTCGAAGCCCTGGGCATGAATTTCGTAGTAAGAAATGCCGGTTCAGCTGCAGCGATCTGGGCTGAACTGGAGTCTGGAATCAAGCAAAGCAATGCCGTTGTCATCTTCAACTGGACCCCAAACTTCATTGAAGCCCTCTATGAAGGCGAGTTTGTCGAGTTTCCGGAACATGATCCGGCCTGTACCGAAGATCCGGCCTGGGGTGTCAACCCTGAGCAGCTGTATGATTGCGGCAATCCGAAAGGGGGATATTTGAAAATCGGAATCTCTCATGAATTCAAGGAGACTCATCCCAAAGCCTTTGCGGTGGCTCAAAAAATCAATTTCACGAATCTTGATGTTGCCAAGCAATCCAATTATGTCGATACCGACGGAATGGAGGTGTCGGAGGCTGCTGATCGCTGGATGGAAGAGCACAAGGACAAGTGGCAAAGCTGGATTCAGTAAGCATCCTGCGTCCAATTGCCATAGACAGGCCCGGCTTGATGATAAGCCGGGCTTTTCTGTCTCATACCGGGCTCAACACAAATGTGCAACAAGGCCTCTTGGCGCCCAAGCAAGGAGTAACTTTCCAGGCGCATTGAAGGAATATGCCAAGCGTCCCGTAACGGACCCGCCCCACGAGGCAGGTAATGTCAATACCAAGCCAAAGCGAACCATACAGCCTGCTGACGTGCCGGTTTCGTCTGGTGAAGTATCCAGCCTTTAGCAAGAAACAGGCCAACAAGCCGAAAGAGTTATCCAGGAGATTCCATTGAAAAAGACCAGGAATTGTCAAAGTCCAAATAAGCCGAGCATAAAAAATTGAATCCATTTGCACAAAATTGGATAATTCTGGAACTGCAGCTCATTAGTCACCGGCAGGGTGAGAAACCACTTGAAAAGAGGCAATCTCCAACAGGCATTTCTTCGATAAGATTCGGGTTTCATGCAGCTAAAAATATCCAGTTCTATGAGTAACAACACCAAGATTGCCTGCAAGGAGATATGGAAGCTCTATGGTTCCAATCCCAGAGATTTCTTTGAAAGACATCAGAGAAATCCCTCGGATGAGGCGATCAAGTCAGAACAGTACATTTCTGCTGTTCGCAATGCGACCTTCGATGTATATGAAGGTGAAATACTTGTCATCATGGGACTTAGCGGATCCGGAAAATCGACATTGGTCAGATGTTTAAGCCGCCTGGTTGAACCGACTTGGGGCAGGGTCGAATTCGATGGTATCGACCTCCTGCAGGCACCGGAGAAGACCCTGATAGAGATTCGCCGTCACAAGATGGGGATGGTGTTTCAGAATTTTGCACTGCTTCCTCATCGCACAGTACTCCAGAATATTGCTTTTCCTCTCGAGGTTCAGGGAATCGACAAGACAACCCGTGAAAGCAAGGCTCGGGAAATCATCGAAATTGTCGGCCTGCAGGGGCGGGATAACTACTATCCACGAGAGCTGTCAGGTGGACAGCAACAGCGGGTCGGGATCGGCAGATCACTTGCGGTCGAGCCCGACATTTGGTTTTTGGATGAGCCATTCTCCGCGCTTGATCCATTAATTCGCAAGGAAATGCAAAATGAATTCATTCGTCTGCAATCGATACTTGGCAAAACAATTGTCTTCATTACCCACGATTTTGATGAGGCCATCAAACTTGCTGACCGCATTGCCATTATGTACGAAGGCATCATTGTACAGCTCGGCACCGCCGAAGAATTGATCAGCAATCCCGCCACACAATATGTCGCGGAATTCACCCG
>JAPYNK010000208.1 GCA_028285825.1 Arenicellales bacterium
GGACCTTTCAACGCCTGCAAGATCCTGTGCCTATTATCAAAATGAACTGCTTCTCAAGTTACTGCACCGTTTTGACAGCAATGAAAAGCTGTTTGACCGCTATCGGGATTCACTGGCTGCACTGGAAAGGGGAATGGACCCGAATGCGGTTCTTCGCATATTCGAAAAACACCTGCTTGGTGAAATTGGCTTTGGACTGATTCTTGACCGTGATGCAGCATCAGGAGAGCCGATAGATGAAGATGCCTATTATGACTATATCCCGGAAAAGGGTCCTGTTCATACGCCAACACCGGACGCCACGGCAATCAGCGGAAATGCGCTTAGGGCATTAAGTGACGAGAAGTTCAAGTCGCGCGAGCAGCTGCAGCAAGCAATGCAACTGACCAGAAAGTTGATCGAAATGCAGTTGAACGGGAAAGTCCTGCATACCCGAAAAGTTGTACATGCCATGAAAAACTTCAAGCAACTGTACCGACTTGACGGATTGGAGGCTCAAGAGCTCGGCTAGTGTTTATATGTCGTCCTTGATTCGTCAATAAAGCGGGTATGTGCTTTGGCAAATGCCGTATACCCGTCAAAGAGAATGAATGATCGATAAATGAACGGGTGTAGCAACAAAATGTCCGTCATCTGATCCTGTTATATTCAAAGACGCTTCGGGTATGCAGTTACAGGAAAAGATTGATGGCCAATAAGACGTTAATGATTCGCTTGCGATACATTAATGTGTCGTAAACAAAATCAATGCTGTATTTCTTTGGCTGCGTTTCGATATAATTTTCCTTTATCCATTGACCGGTATTGGACTACATATCATGGCAAGAAGATCACGCCGGCAATACACCCGTCCCACACAGGGGATGGAACAACCGCCATTCGCTGAAATCATTAATCCGTATCCCCCAATCGGGTTATTGAGCGAAGACGAACTGCATGCCCTGCATGACAGTTCGATGCGCATCCTTGAGGAAATCGGGCTGGAAATTTTGAGCGACAAGGCAAGGAAGTTGATGCTCTCTCATGGCGCCGAGACGGACCCGAAGACCGGGTATGTAAAACTCGATAGGAGTCTCGTCACAAACGCGATCTCAAGCATTCCTGAAACCTTCACCCTGCATGCCCGTAACCCTAGGTTCAACCGGGTTTATGGGCAAAATCATCTCAACTTTACTACGGTTGCCAGCGCGCCGAATAGTTCAGACCTCGATCATGGAAGACGCAGTGGCAGCTTTGACGACTTTTGCAGGTTCCTCAAGCTCGGGCAGACATTCAATGTGATCAGTTGCTTTTCCGGCTATCCCGTAGAGCCCACCGATCTGCCCGCTCATACCCGCCACCTCGATGCCTACCGGGCATTCATAACGCTCACGGAGAAACCATGGCATGCATACAGTCTGGGTAATGGCAGGGTTGAGGATGCAATCGAGATGGTTTGCATGGCCCGGGCCATCAAGCATGAGCAACTGAAACAGCAGCCCAGCATCATGACTGTTGTGAACACCAATTCACCGCTCAAAGTCGATGCCCCAATGCTGGAAGGGCTGATGACCATGGCCGAGTACGGTCAGCCTGTTGTAGTCACGCCATTTACCCTGGCTGGCGCAATGAGCCCCGTTACTCTTGCCGGTGCCCTCAGTCAGCAAAATGCCGAAGCACTGGGAGTGCTGGCAGTAACCCAGATGGTGAATCCTGGGACCCCTGCGATGTATGGTGGATTTACCTCGAACGTGGATATGAAATCCGGGTCACCGGCCTTCGGAACGCCGGAATATGCAAAGGCAGTCATGATCGGAGGGCAGCTTGCCCGAAAATATCGAATTCCTTACCGTACCTCAAATGTAAATGCAGCAAATTGCGTAGATGCACAGGCGGCATGGGAATCCGGGATGTCGCTCTGGGCAGCGGTGATGGCAAATGGAAACATGATCAAGCATAGTGCCGGCTGGCTGGAAGGCGGGCTCTGTGCATCATTTGAAAAATTCATGATCGATATCGACATGGTGCAAATGATGGTGGAATTTCTCAAGCCGGTTCAAGTTAATGAATCGGAACTGGGTTTTGAGGCGATTAGGGAAGTCGGGGCAGGCGGGCATTTTTTTGGAACAGCTCATACAATCGAACGTTATCAGAATGCCTTCTATCACCCATTGTGCTCAGACTGGAGCAATTATGAAAGCTGGGCTGAAGGCGGCCAGGTAGAGACAGCACAACGTGCCAACCAGTTGTATAAAATTGCTCTTGACGAGTACCAGAAACCACCACTCGATGAATCAATACGAGAATCTATTGATGAATACGCGGCCATTCGCAAGCAGGAATTGAAATCCCATTGGTAGAGGTACTGGTTTCACAAAAGGCAATCTTGGTGGGGCCAGTAATTCAAAGCGGAAAAAAATTATGATTAAACATGCTCGGACAGTCATTATTGGAGGAGGGGTGGTTGGATGCAGCGTACTTTACCACCTGACCAAACTGGGCTGGAAGGATGTCATTCTGGTGGAGCGGTCTTCGCTGACTTCAGGATCAACATGGCATGCGGCAGGTGGATTTCATACCCTGAATGCCGATACCAACATTGCATCTCTTCAAGGCTATACGATCAGTCTTTACAATGAGCTCGAAGAGATCTCCGGACAAAGCTGTGGTCTGCATCATGTTGGCGGCCTGACCCTGGCGGAAAGCCATGACCGCATGGATTTCCTGAAAGCAGAGCAGGCCAAGTTTCGCTTCATGGGAGTGGAAACACACCTGATCACACCGAAGGAAATTCGGGAATTGTCACCAATAACCAATACCGACGGAATTTTAGGTGCCCTGTATGATCCGCTTGATGGACATCTTGACCCTTCTGGCACCACACACGCCTATGCCAAGGCGGCACAAATTCATGGCGCTGAAGTTTCAATCAACAATAGAGTGCTTGCGACGAACTCGAGGACCGATGGAAGCTGGGAAGTGGTAACCGAAAACGGCACCATCATAGCCGAGCATGTTGTGAATGCAGCAGGACTCTGGGCGAGGGAAGTTGGAGCCATGGCGGGCATCTTTCTCCCCTTGCATCCGATGGAACATCAATACCTTGTTACGGAGCATATTGAAGAGGTAGCCAGTCAGCCGAAGGAGTTAGCCCATGTCATCGATCCCAGCGGAGAAAGCTATCTGCGTCAGGAAGGCCAGGGAATCGTGATCGGTTTCTATGAGCAGAACTGCATTCCCTGGGCTGTTGACGGCACACCCTGGAACTTTGGTCATGAACTCCTGCCAGACAATCTCGACCGAATCAGCAATGCAATGGAACATGCCTTCCACAGATTTCCGCTACTCAGGCAGGCCGGCATTAAATCCATTATCAACGGTCCATTTACGTTCGCACCTGATGGCAATCCTCTGGTAGGCCCCGTGCCCGGATTGAAAAACTACTGGTCAGCGTGTGCCGTAATGGCCGGTTTTAGCCAGGCGGGCGGTGTCGGTCTGACTCTGGCAGAGTGGATGGTTGAAGGAGAGCCCTCACGAGATGTTTTTGCCATGGATGTTGCACGCTATGGAAACTATTGCACTCGTGCATATACCCGTCACAAAGTTCGTGAGAATTACCAAAGGCGGTTTTCAGTGCCATATCCCAATGAAGAATTGCCGGCTGCTCGACCATTTCGTACCACCCCCGCCTACAGTATCTGGCAATCACGCAATGCGGTGTTTGGCTCGGCTTACGGCATGGAGGTTGTCAATTATTTTGCC
>JAPYNK010000209.1 GCA_028285825.1 Arenicellales bacterium
CTTTCGACCATAACTCCTTATTTCAGGCCTTTATAAAACATCTTTTGCGGGAATCTTATGAAGCGGAAAGCGAACCGCTTCTTGCTTTGGAAGAACCAGAAGCACACTTGCATCCCCAGGCCGTCCGGACACTATGGCACCATATTAATGCATTGACGGGCAAAAAATTTTATCCACGCACTCACCATGTTTCATTCAGCAAGCTTCACTGCGCAGCTTGCGGATGGTTCGTCTAGAGAGTGGACAATCTGTGGTTCATTCGCTACCCAGGAAATTCTCGGTTGAAATTCCAGTATCTGATGGCCTTGAAGATGTAGTGCAAAAATCAATAGGGATATTAAGTTTCCAACCATTAAGCGGCGTGCTTTCAGCAACTGAATCAATTGATGAAGGAAAATACCGCGATTTGCTTCAATGCTTCGCTTCACATCAGGATAAGGCACAAATTCATTTAAAACTCAAAAATCTCAAGGAGCAAACCACATTATTTATCAATGATTCGGAATTGCAGAAACTGGAAACTTCAGCAAAACGAATGCGCGGTGAGATATTCTTTGCAAAACAGTGGTTGCTTGTTGAAGGACCGACCGACTACCTGCTGGTGCGATCCATGGCGCAAGCATTGGATTGTGACCTTGACAGAAACGGATTTTCAATAATTGATGTCCAAAACAACGGTAATCCAGCTACTTTCGCTGTCTTGGCGAAAGCTTTTACTATTCCTTGGCTTGCAGTTTTTGATGGTGATGAGGCCGGATTGAGATATGTAGAAAAAATCACCAAGCGTCTTGATCTACAGGAACCTTGCGCATATTGCAAGACACATCCGGATGGCGATCTTGAGCAACAACTTGTGACTGATGGATTAGGACCGGAAATTCTAGATATGCCCCCCTGTCTGCCCATGAAGGCGTAGCCTCATGGGCAGACAGGGGAAACCGGGATTCCGGAGCGTCATGGCTGTCTGCGGAGACGCTTCGCAGGCGGTCGAACGGACAGGACCGTCGAATGGAAACCGCCGGCCGATCATCCCTGGCAGCGCTTCCTAGCCCAGTCCCCCGCGTCACGGGTAGCCGAGTGAATGCCGAACCGTTTCCCCAACCAGGCTCAGGAGGAAGAATTTCTGAAATGGATCGACTACATCATTTTCAGGTGTCGCAGTACTGGTGATACAATCATGCAACTTAATGGAACCGGCCAGCCTATGCGCACCTCACGAATACTCCTTGCAACCCTGAAGGAAAATCCCACCGATGCAGAAATTGTCTCGCATCGGTTAATGGTGCGAGCAGGCCTGATTGAATCGATCCGGAGCCCAAGAGGTTCTCCTGCCCGGCGTTCAGCCTGCAGAACTTTGGCAGGAGTCTGGCCGATGGAATGATTATGGCCCGGAACTGCTCAGACTCAAGGATCGCCATCAACGTGATTTCTGTCTGGGACCAACCCATGAAGAAGTGATCACTGCACTCCTCAAAAACGAAGTCCGGAGTTATCGGCAACTACCCGGAAACTTCTATCAGATCCAGACCAAGTTCCGCGATGAAATCCGCCCCCGTTTTGGAATCATGCGCGGTCGTGAATTCATCATGAAGGATGCCTATTCTTTTCATGAAAGTCAGGAGTCTCTCAGGGAAACCTATGACCTGATGCACGACACCTACTGTGCAATCTTTAACCGTCTTGGACTCCGTTACCGACCGGTCACCGCTGATTCCGGCAGCATCGGAGGGGAAATCTCCCATGAATTTCACGTTCTTGCCGATTCCGGTGAAGATGCGATCGCTTTCTCAACTTCAGGTGACTATGCCGCCAATCTGGATCTGGCGGTCGCCATGCCACCTTCCAAGCCAGCAACCGATCCCGGTATGGACTTGGAACTTGTCGACACGCCTGGACTCAGAACCATCAATGACCTGGTAAAACAATTCAACCAGCCAATTGAAAAAACCATTAAGACACTGATTGTCGAGGCATCGAGAGAGTCCGGCCATAAACTCGTTGCCATGCTGGTCCGTGGTGATCATGAGCTCAATCCGGTCAAGGCGGAAAAACTTGACATCGTTGCCACCCCGCTTCGCATGGCCGATGCGGATGTCATTCGGGCAGAGATTGGAGCAGGCCCCGGATCACTCGGGCCGGTCAACCTGCCGATTCCCTGCATCGTCGATCATTGTGTTGCAGTCATGTCTGATTTCTCCGCTGGTGCCAACCAGGATGACAAGCACTACTTTGGAATCAACTGGGGCCGCGACGCCGAACCCACGAAAACTGCCGATATTCGAAATGTGGTAGATGGCGATCCCTCCCCTGACGGACGGGGAGAGCTCAGGATTGCGCGCGGCGTAGAGGTCGGCCACATCTTTCAGCTTGGCTTGAAATACAGCGCCGCATTGAATGCATCAGTGCTTGATGCCAAAGGCAAGATGATTCCGATGCATATGGGTTGTTACGGTATTGGAGTCACCCGGATCGTTGCCGCAGCAATCGAGCAGAATCATGATGACAAAGGCATTATCTGGCCCGATTCAATCGCCCCTTGGCCACTGGTGATAGTGCCTATCGGTTTAGACCGATCAGGAGGCGTAAAAAAACTGACCGAAGAATTGTATGAATCGCTCCTGAGAGCCAATGTTGAAGTATTGATGGATGATCGAGACGAGCGACCGGGTGTCCGATTTGCGGATATGGAATTAATTGGCATTCCCCATCGAATCGTAATCGGTGAGCGGGGGATCGAAAGAAACTCTGTCGAATACTATCATCGACCTACCGGTCAGACCAGAGATCTATCCATCAAGAATCTGACCGGACAGTTAATTGACATCTTCCGTAATAAGGATTCCTGAACCAGACTCATATTTTGGATCACAAGACGTAGACTGCTCCCCGATTGGAATAACGGCTACGCAAAACCAGCTACAACGTTAATCCAGTTTTTTCAACGTATGAGCCCGATTCTCACCATTCTGGCAATTGGCGATATCCATCTGGGTACAGTGCCCTCTCAACTGCCTGAAGACCTGTCAAACAGCGGTGTTGGAAAAGATGACCTAACGCCAGCAGCGGCATGGAAGAGCACTGTAGATTATGCAGTCAACAATCAGGTTGATGCCGTATTGCTTGCAGGGGACGTAGTGGAAAGCACCAACGCACGTTTCGAGGCTATGGTTCCACTAGAGCAGGGGGTTCGGCAATTAATCCAAAACAATATCCGAGTCATTGCAGTAGCCGGAAATCATGATACCGATGCCCTGCCCCGACTGGCAAAACTGATCGACGGATTTTGTCTTCTTGGAGAACGCGGTGAATGGGAAAAAGCCATCTTGTCAAAAGATGGCAAGCCGGTAGCGGCTATCGTTGGCTGGTCCTTTCCTGAACGACATGTGCGAGATAACCCGATTGCCATGCTCGATCAGCAAGCACTTGGCCTTGCATCTCAAGCTTTCTGCAAAATCGGCTTGCTGCATGGAGACCTCGATGCATCAGGTGGGCCCTATGCACCCATCAAAACTGCCGATCTGCGTTCCAGTGGTTTTGATGCCTGGCTTCTGGGACATATTCACAAGCCATCCCTGACAAAAACGACGGACAAGTCAGCCAGAGACGCTATCGGATATCTGGGTTCCCTGGTCGGACTTGATCCGACAGAAACGGGGCCCCATGGACCATGGATTCTGAAAATGTCTGCAACCGGCTTGCATGAAATCAGGCATATCCCGATTGCGCCTCTTCGCTGGGAAATGGCATGCATTGCAACCGATCAAGTGGAAAACACAGAAGAACTCTCAGATTTACTGCTCGAACATGCCACTCAAACTGTACAAAGAATCAAAGATGATGAGGCTGTTCCGAATGTACTGGGTATACGGGCAACACTTACTGGCCGTTGCAGTTGTCATCAGGAAATTCAAGCATGGATTGATAAGCGCGAGTTCGAAAAAATACAAAGATTAGTTGGCAATACATTAATCTTCTACAATAAAGTTGTCAATTTATCGGATCCCCAAATCAATATTGAAGAGATTGCTTCGGGCGATGATCCGGCCGCTTTACTGGCTCAGCGAATTCTTGCACTGGAAAATAACCAGCCTGAAGCAGTTGAGCTCGTCAGGCAAGGGCGCATTCACATGGAAGAAGTGGTCAGTGAAAGATGCTGGCAACCCGTATATGAGCATCGAAATGCCCTTGACGTTCTCTCAGACGAACACTTGAGATATCTACTAATCCGCGCTGGGAAGAATGCTCTACATAACATGTTGGGCCAAAAGCCGGAAATCAGTACATGATTCTGAAGCACCTGAATATCAATCGATTGCCCGGCATCGATGCGCCTTTTCAGGTCGAGTTCAAGGGATCTGGATTTCACATTGTTCATGGCCCGAATGGGATCGGAAAATCCAGCCTTTGCATGGCAGTTGAACAGTTGTACTGGAGCAACCAAAAAGCCGGTACAACGGTATTCGTAACCGGTCAACTTGAAATTGATGGCGTGCTCTGGTCTATCGAACGTGAAGGAAAAAGCCACAATTGGTTACGAATTGACGGACAGGAATCGGACCCCCCCGAACTACCGCCACCCCATCAAGCCAAGTGTTTCTTCCTGCAGCTGCGAGACTTGATCGCCCCATCACAAGACAGCTTGTCCGACATCGCAACTCAGATTAACCGGCAAATGGCCGGTGGCTTCGACCTTGATGCAGTCGTTGAATCATATCCGATGCTGACCAAGCATCGAACAAGGAATCTTGGCAAAGCCTTTTCCAATGCCGACCTTGACATAGAAAAAGAACAGAGAACACAGTCCAGTCTTCAATCCCGACAAGACCATCTTGAAACACTTGAAAAAGAGCTGGTGTCTGCCAGGGAAGAAACAAACCGTGAAGCCAGCATAGACCGAGCATTGGGGTTGCTCGAAAAACGAAATAAAGTTAATCGACTGCGCATTGACTTGAACAGTTTTTCCCCTGAAATCGGCAAGCTGCGGGGGGATGAAATTGAGAGGCTGGATAAAGCTGAAAAAAGGATTCAAGGTTATTCTGAAGACATGAAACGCTTGAATCTGGATGTCACATCAGCCCGAGATGAACAGCGGGAAACCCGGTTGTCCGACCCATTGGATTCGGACAGTCTCACCACTCAAAAAGCAAGGGCCGACAATCTGATTCGACTCGAAGACCTCATCGCAACCATCAAAAGAGATATTGCCAGCCACAAGGGGGAACTTTCAAAAGCAGTGGAGGCAATCGGGGGTACCGTCAATATGGAGCGTCAATTCCAACTGAGAGAACACGGGCAATTGTATGAGTTGCTGGGAAGATGTGTGACCACACATAATAGGAAAGCGATCATCACGACAAAGATTGAACTTCTCGGGAAATCTACCACGAATAATTTGGGTGAATCGAATACCGGCCAGCTTGAAAGTGCAATTTCCGCCCTGAGGATGTGGCTTCGAGCATCAACCTGCCAAAAGCCACCTTCTGCAACAACCAATCTAAAGTGGTGGATGACAGGTGGGATTGTTCTGGGCGTTTTGGGGGGAGTTCTGGCTTATGCTGTATCTTCGTCATTCCTTTTACTGGCTGGTACGGGATTGGGACTTCTGGCTCTTGCCCTACTCCTGTTCCAGCCTAATGATCGCTCTCCGGCGACTTCAGAATCCAGGGAAGAAGCCGAAACAAGTTATCGACTAACCAAACATGCTGAACCCGATCAATGGGATGTTCCGTCTGTCAAGAATTTGCTGATGCAACTCGAAAACGAACTTTCCAAACTATCCGCCACAGTTCAGTTTGCACAGAAAAAACAGGACGAACTTGAAACGCTGAAACATGAACTGGAAGTGGTTCAAGCCGATGAAGGGGAACTTGATCTTGAATGTCGGACACTCGCTAAAGAACTTGACCTTCAGCATATACCGGATATGGAACTTGTCGATTATGCACGTGCCCTTGGTCACGTTAGTGAAGTTCGGATTACTCTAGCTGGACTTGAAGCAAAATGTCTTGAGTCACAGAATAGTCATGCCGAAGGGCTTGGGCAACTGACAGACTGTATCACTCAGCATCTCGTGAACAAACCACGTAATGGACTTGAAGCAAAAGCAGTAATCGATTCATTGAGCGATAGAAGCAATCGCCTGAAGCAGGCCCTATCCGAGGAAAAGTCGGCCTTGCGACAAATCGAAAGAATCAACTCCGAGAAAGAACAGGCCGAACAGAACATTCGAGATATCTATGAGCATTTGTCACTTGATCAGGGTGATACCCTTAAACTCAGGGAAATGCTGGATCAACAGGAAGAATATGCCGGGTTGCGCGATCAAGTCTCAAAACTCGAAAGTCAGATTGAACTGGTTGTACAGGAATTAAAGTCTGCAAATGAAACTCGTCTGGAAAATCTGTCTTTCGAGGAGTTGCAACAACTCAAGCAACAGTCTGAAGAAGCCAGGCAGAGAGTTGAAGATATCTCGGGAGAAATCAGCGAAATCCAGACTTTGACTAATCAGGTCAGGCAGGGAAGTTCAATGCAGGACCTGATTGCAAAGCGTGAGAATGCCAGAAGCGGCCTGCAGGATGGGCTTGATGCCCAATTGCAATCACAGGCCGTGAAATTCCTAATCAACCAAGTAAAAGATCAGTATGAGCAAAAACACATGCCACCCATGTTTGAGCGGGCAAAGCTTCATTTTGCCCGCTTTACCCACAATTCCTATGAGCTGCAGATTGGACGTCATGAAGGCAAACCGACCTTGCGGGCGATGGAACTGAAAACGGGCAAGATGCGCGAGATTGACCATTTGTCAGATGGAACCCGGGTCCAGTTGCTGATTGCCGCCCGCATCGCATTTGCCGAAGAAATTGAAAAAGGCCTGACCCTTCCGTTTTTTCTTGATGAAGCTCTGGATCAAAGCGATCCACAACGCTTTGAAGCCATCATAGGCTGCCTTGGTCAGGTCTCAACTGACCAGAAACGGCAAATTGTATATCTTACGAGTGATCCGGTTGACCGGATTCGAATTGAAAATGCCCTGGAGCTTGCAGGTTGCAAGCTCGCTTCTGCCATTGATCTCGGAGCAATCCGGAAAATGTCGGTGGGCGTGGATGATGCAGGCAAACTCGAAATCAAATCGGAAAACGACATTCCAATGCCATCAGGCCAGCCGTACTCACAATATGCCGTCGATCTGGCTATACCAGCATTCATACCAACTCAAGGGTGGTTTGGCCAATCAATCAGCTATGTGTTACCCGAAAACAATGAACTTTTGTACAGGTTTCATAAAAATGGCATCCAATCAGCCGGACAGTGGGACATCGTCGAGGGCCAGCCACTCGCTGATGAATTATGCGAGGGGTTCCTGGATCCAGAGGAAATGAAAACCCGTATCGAGTTATTGAGGATATTCTGCGAGCTGTGGTCATTGGGCCGAGGCCGCCCTGTCGATCGACATGATCTGCAGAACAGTCATGCAATTAGCGATCGATATATTCAGGGTGTTTCGGATATTGCCAGGGAAGTCCGGGGAAATGCATCAAAGCTGATCGAGATACTGAGAGAAAGAAGAGACAGCAGAAGCAGTGGACTCCGTCTGAACCTAATCGAAAAACTCGAACAGTTTTTTTTGAACAACGGTCAAATTGAAGATTGCAGAGTACTGGATAGGGATGAACTATTGCTCAAGATGCGTGCGACTCCGGCAGCGGATAAGCTATCGGAAGATACAAGCCTAAAACTGATTCATAAATGGCAGGCCCTGGCAGACCGATTTTCCAGCTCATGATCTTCTCATGAAATTTTCCTCTCGAATTCAGAAACCTGTCTCAAGTCTCCTCCCTGCCAAAGGTAAAGCATGACAAGAGGTTCATCGCGAGTCTCGAAAAAATGGGGAACAGATGAAGAAACAAAGACAATCTCTCCTGATTTCTTGAACGACTTCGGCTGATCACGTCCAATCTGAAACCAGGCAGACCCAAACAGAATCCAGTAGATCTCTTCAGCATCATGCCAATGCATGGGATATTCCACATTTGCCCCCCAAACCCCCACTCCACTCCGTAGTTGGTTGCTGATGAAGGGACCTAGCTGCCCGGTGATTTCAGAAAAAGCATACCCGGACAGGAGGGCATCGCCTACTACATGGTCTGCCTTGCTGTAGGTCTGTTCCCAGAATAATGACTCACGATACGCAATGAACTGGGACAAGAGCTTTCCAGCAAGCGATTGGGGGTCCGGACTGATCTCATTGAGTGAATGGACAACCGGCAACATTCTGGCCCCAACATCACGCCAGCACCGTTCAATGCCCTTGAAGCCACCTTCAAATTTACGAACATGCGGATTTTCGCACTCAGCGACCATATTCTTCATTGTCAGGAGAATTTCAGACTGTATCTCTCGAGTTTCGGAGGCTCGGGCACTTCCTGAAGTTGTCTGAGTTTGGCAGATCCGGCTCAAACTACCACCATATCGGTCGCATGACGACTCAACCTCTCAATACCGTCATCAACGACTCGCACTGTCTGACCAAGAGTCATCGAATTGCCTGACTGGCTGTTCATCAGGATAATATGTACAAAAAACACATTATTCGCCTGCATGACATAGGGGTTGTCAGCATAAAACATCGGATAGTCCATCCAGATCGGACTGAACATGGCTCCAAGGCTGTATCCGCAAGCATTCATTCTATGCTCTCGATAACCATGCTCATCCAGAACCCTTGCATGTTCCGAGAATACCGCACCCATCGTCTGACCGGGCCGTATTGAGTCCAGACATGCTTCCATCGCTTCAGAACAGGCCTTGTGCATGTTCTCGTGCTCTGCAGAAACGCCGCCAATCAGAAAAGTTTGCATGAGGCATGCATGATATCGTCGATAGGCCCCGGCATACTCGAGAGTGAGCTGATCCTGCCGGTCCAGGGTTCTGCGACCCGAAAAATATCGGCATAGCAGACCACTTTTACCGGAGCCAATAATGAATTCATTTCCGGGATAATCACCCCCTCCACGAAATACGGCAGATTGCATTGCCGCGAGAATGTCTCCCTCAAAGACCCCGGGACCGGCCGTTTCGATAGCTGCGGTCATGGCATCATCGGCAAGTTCTGCCGCCCGCCTCACGAAAACAATTTCCGACTCGCTCTTCACTGCACGAATTGCTCCGACCAGAGCGGATGTATCCCTGAGTTCGCAGAATCCGTTTAATGCCTGTTCCAGACCCTTGCCATATGCTGCCGATAACCCATAGGCATTGTATTCACACCCCAGCGTCTTGCCATAAACCCCATAGTCGGATAATGCGTTGCGTAAATCCATGGATGGATTTGCATATTCTCCATCCACCCAGATCCGGATGTCCTGAATATCCGAAGTATGTTGGGCCTGACGGAGATCCGGTGCCCGGGTCAGGAGAAAAAACCGACCGTCAACCCCCAGATACAGGCACTGGAAAAAGCAGAAGCCGAATGTGTCATACCCGGTCAGGTAGTACATGCTCTCCTGCTTGAAGATGAGCAGTCCATCCAGATTCTGATTTTCGAGCTCCTGAATGACTCTAGCCCTACGCTGTTCCAGCTCTGATGATTCGAAGTGTAATGACATGCTGCAAATTCAACCTGTTTTGAATAAATCGTCCCTATCCGTCGAGAGAAGCTGCCAATGATTGATGAGAGAAAGCGGCTTTCCCGCCATAGTGATCCTGTATAACGGGCAATTACCCTGATACCGGAAACAGGGAAGTCAGCGGGCACTAACCGAGCCCGCCCCTAGTCCCCCAGCGTATTTCGCGGCACACTGAAGCGGTCGGCAGATTTCCCTTCACATAGCCCGTGCCATGGACACTTGATGGCATTCCCCGCTGAACAAAAGATTCGCGTCAGTGGAGAAATTATACTGAATTCCCAAATTCTCGCAAACTGTCTCTGCCAGACTCGGCTCACTTTCCACAACCGGAAAAGCCAAGTACCCGCAATACCGAATTATTGCATCAATCCCTTTTTTGCCTTGCAGTATAATTCCGCCAAGCCAATCATTCATCTCTTTTTCATGCCTCGGCCTATCCGTACCCGATTTGACACTCTCTCCCTGCACGCCGGTCAACGGCCTGACCCTGTCCACGGTGCGCGAGCAGTTCCCATCTATCAAACCACTAGCTATGTATTCAGGGACAGCGACCATGCTGCATCCCTGTTCAACATGGAAAGACCCGGACATGCCTATTCCCGTCTTTCAAATCCAACGACAGCAGTACTTGAAGAGCGAATTGCAGCACTTGAAGATGGAGTTGGAGGCATTGCAACTTCAAGCGGCCAGGCTGCACTGCACCTGGCGATTGCCACCATCATGGACTCCGGTTCGCATATTGTTTCCTCAAACGCCATCTATGGCGGATCCCATAACCTGTTCCAGTACACTCTGCCCCGATTCGGAATCGAAACGACGTTCATCTCCCCTCGCGACATAAGCGGAATCCGCAAGGCCATCCGTCCCAATACCCGACTGATTTTTGGGGAGACCATTGGCAACCCCGGTAACGATGTCATGAACATTCCGGCAATTGCCGAAATTTCTCATGAGTATAAAATCCCCCTGATGATAGACTCCACGTTTACCACGCCATATCTCATGAAACCGTTTGATCATGGGGCAAGCCTGATCATGCACTCAGCCACCAAATTCCTGTGTGGTCATGGTACGGTCATTGGCGGCATGCTCGTCGATCATGGCCGATTTGACTGGGATGGCAGCGGCAAATTCGAAACTCTTTCAGAACCCTATTCAGGTTTCCATGACATGACTTTCGATGAAGAGATGAGCCAGGGTGCGTTTTTACTGAGGGCACGTCGTGAAGGCATGCGCGACTTCGGAGCCTGCATGGCACCAACAGTGGCTTTCTACATCCTGCAAGGCATCGAAACGCTCTCGCTCAGAATGCAGCGGCATATTGAAAATACCCGCAAGATAATCGAATTTCTCCAGTCGTCCGACCAGATCGAACATGTCAGCTATCCCGAACTACCCGAACACCCCGACTATGAATTGGCCAAGACCCTGCTTCCACATGGGGCAGGTTCGATCTTCAGTTTTTCCCTCAAGGGAGGACGCAAAGCCGGGCAGACGTTTACCGAAGGGCTCGATGTTTTCTCGCATTTGGCAAATGTTGGAGATGCAAAATCCCTGGTCATTCACCCAGCCAGCACGACTCATCACCGCATGAGTAAAGAGGATCTGGAAAAAGCCGGAATTACCGAGGGTACGATCCGGCTATCGGTTGGTCTTGAAGACATTAATGACCTGACTGAAGATCTGTCAAAAGGGTTGCATCTCGCGAAAAAATCAACCGGAAAATAAACGATACTCGAAAACATGTATATCACTCTGGATAAGACTCAGTACTACGCATATACCGGCACATACGAGTTGAATCCCATTCTGGAAACGGTTGTGTTTGTACACGGTGCCTCCATGGATCATACAGTCTGGTCTCACCAAAGCCGATATTTTGCCTATCACGGATACAATGCACTGGCAGTGGATCTTCCCGGACACAGACTTAGCCGGGGCAGGCTCCTGTCCTGCATTGAGGACATGGCTGAATGGCTGATCAATATTTTGGCAGGCACTGACTGTCGAACCATCCATCTGGTTGGCCACAGCATGGGGGCATTGACCGTGCTCGAGACGGCGTCACAACTCAATTCTGATGTGCATAATCTCAAATCCCTGTCATTAGTCGGATTCTGCTACCCAATGCACGTTGCCCCTGCTCTCATGAACGAAGCCAGGGAGAATCCAAGCAAGGCATACTCCATGATGACGGAGTGGAGTCATGCATCTAGAACGGGGGGCGAGCCAGTGCCCGGATTCTGGTCTCCCGGCATGCAGATGAGCATGATGGAAAACAACGATAAACAAGCCATCTACTGTAATCTGCAAGCCTGCCATAATTACTCGGGTGGAGAAAAGGCTTTCGACCGAATACAGTGTCCCATTTTGTTCGTTAGCGGAAAACTCGACAAGATGGCGCCGGCAAGACTGGCCAAGCAGGAGGCTGAAAAAAACAGGAACGCGAAAATTGAACTCATTGATGGATGTGGTCACAACATCATGTTCGAATCACCCGATGGCGTGCTTGATAGCCTGAAGGGATTCATTTCCTGCTAATCGAGACATCCAGCATTTCCCCGAACGGAAAATTCCCCAGCCACGACAACCGGCCCGATGGAAAACGTTGAACAGATTCTTCTTCCCAGGTGGATTATTCCAGTCGATGACGAGAATTCAATCCATGAGGATTTCGGCATAGCCATTAATGCCGGACGAATTGTTGCAGTGGCCAGTAAATCCGAGCTCAAGGCCCGGTACTGCTCCGACAGCGTGGTTGAACTGGCCGAACACGCCATAATTCCGGGACTGGTCAATGCCCATACGCACGCTTCCATGACACTGTTTCGCGGTCTTGCCGACGATTTACCCATGCCGGTGTGGCTAAATGAGCACATCTGGCCTGCTGAAGCCAAATGGGTCAGTCGGGAATTCGTCCAGGCGGGAACAAGTCTGGCATGCGCAGAAATGCTTCGAGGCGGTACAACCTGCTTCAATGACATGTATTTCTTTCCGGATACAGTGGCAGAGCAATCCGAAGCCTGCGGAATCAGGGCCTGTGTCGGCATGATCGTGATTGAGTTTCCGACAATTTGGGCAAAAGATCCCAATGAATATATTCAAAAGGGTCTTGATCTGAGATCTTCGCTCGAGAAATCGACACTCGTTACCACCTGTTTTGCCCCCCATGCTCCCTATACCGTTTCAGACCCCACACTCACGCAAATCGCCGAACTCTCGTCCGAGCTCAACTGTCAAGTCCACATCCACCTGCATGAAACGGCTGAAGAGGTAGAACGAGCCGTTTGCGAATCAGGGATCCGCCCATTCGAACGATTGAATCATCTGGGCCTTGTCAATCAACGCCTGATGGCCGTGCACATGACCCAACTCAAGACGCATGAAATTCAAAATCTGGCTGAACATGCGTCTCATGTTATCCATTGCCCTGAGTCAAACCTCAAATTATCTTCCGGGAGTTGTCCTGCTGGAGAGTTGGTCAGCCATGGAGTGAATATTGCCCTTGGCACCGATGGCGCTTCCAGCAACAATGACCTGGATATGCTTGGGGAAATGCGCACTGCATCCCTGTTTGCAAAAATTGTCAGTGAGTCAGCAGAATCACTCGATGCCTATACGGCACTTCGCATGGCAACACTGAACGGAGCCAAGGCCCTGAATCTCGATCATGAAATCGGCTCCATAGAAACCGGAAAATCAGCAGATGTGGTGGCACTTGATCTATCCCATCCGGCAACCCAGCCCTGTTACAGTCCGGTTAGCCAAATCGTATACAGCATGTCCCGAGATCAAGTCTCCGATGTCTGGGTTGCAGGCAAGCGGCTGGTGAATGAAGGAGCACTCACTACGATTGATGAGCAACAGTCCATCACTGTTGCTCAAAACTGGTGTAACCGAATCTCCCAGTCGTAACGATGAATCAAGACCAACCTGCTCAAATTGACAATGTGGACAGCACCGAACGTGCAAAGTTCGAAGTCCCAATGGATCAATGGTGGAATCCCGAAGGTGATTTCGGACCACTCCATCGCATCAATCCGCTTCGACTGGAGTTTATCCATGAACGTACTCCACTATCCGGAAAACAGGTCTGCGATGTCGGTTGTGGCGGTGGCATACTGAGCGAGGGCATGGCTAGTCTGGGTGCCAGAGTCACCGGAATTGACATCTCGGAAGAAATACTGAATGCTGCAAGAAAACATGCCTGGCAAAACAATTCGAATATCGACTATCAATGCATGACTGCCGAGGAACTCGCAGAAACCACTCGGGGAGAATGGGACATTGTCACCTGCATGGAAGCACTCGAACATGTTCCCGATCCCTCCAGCCTGGTCGAAAGTTGTGCAAAGCTTATAAAACCCGGGGGATCCATATACTTCTCGACCATTAACCGTAATCTCAAGTCCTTTGTTCAAGCGATTGTCGGAGCCGAATACGTTCTTGGCCTGTTGCCCAAGGGCACCCATGACTACAGTAAATTTATTCGTCCCTACGAGCTTCTAAAATGGTGTGAGCATGTCGGCACACAGCTGGTCGACATGAGAGGAATATCCTATAACCCGCTAACCGATCAATATTCCATCGTGAAATCAACCGATGTAAATTACATCGCTCAAGCCGCTCATTCAGAAGCAACGCCATGAGCCATTCATTGCCGCATCCGGCACAGGCCGTATTGTTTGACCTGGATGGCACTCTGGTTGATTCATACGGCGATCTCTGCAATGCACTCAACCGACTCGAAGCGGAATGCGGCAATGACCCTACCCCTCATGATGTGATGCGACCTTACGTCTCGCTAGGAGCCATGAAAATGATCTGTATTGCATTTGATGTTGAATTCAACAAGGATAACCCTCGACTGCAATCTCTCTGGAAACAGCTGCTTCGCTTTTACAAAGAGGATATCGCCTCGCTATCAACGCTCTTTCCCGGAATGTCCGAGGTTCTCGATTACTTGCGGTCAAGTGGAATCAGGTGGGGAATTGTGACCAACAAGTCAGAAGGACTATCCCGTCAACTTCTCGATGCACTTGAAGTATATCCGCCGGAAGGGTGCGTTGTAGGTGGAGACACGCTTCCAGCCAAGAAACCGGAACCTGAACCCCTGCTTCACGCTTGCCGAATACTCGGTGCCGACCCCGAAAAAACGATATATGTCGGAGATGATCCACGCGATATCATGGCTGGGAAGAGTGCGGGCATGGCAACGGTCGCAGCAGGATACGGATATTACATGCCGGATAATCCTCCGGATTTCTGGGAAGCAGACCGCATTATCGACAACCCAGTCGAACTAATCGAAATTTTGTTGGGCTAGGTGTTCCATGAAGGTCCTGGAGAATCCTCAAGATGTCGGGAAGCTTTGCCAGTCATGGCGTAATGATGGCTTGCAAATTGGCTTCATCGCAACCATGGGGGCTCTGCATGAAGGACATCTGTCCCTGCTAAGGAGAGCCGTTGCCGAAAACGATCGGACCTGTGCCAGTATTTTTGTGAATCCACTGCAATTCGATGACCCGGATGACCTGAGATCCTACCCTGTCAATATGGAAGGCGACCTGGAGTTGTGCAAAAAACATGGATGTGACATGGCATTCTCGGGAACCATGGAGAGTTTTTTTCCTGAGGCAGACAATCCGCATATGGTCAAGCGAATCGATCCGGGAGGCTGTGCATCAGATCTGGAGGGGGTCTATCGCCCGGGATTTTTTGATGGCGTTGTCACAATTGTTGATCGTCTATTTCGAATAGTAGGAAATTGCAAGGCATATTTTGGCGAGAAGGACTTTCAGCAAACGCTGGTAGTCAGACATCTGTCGCATCAACTAAAGGATTCGAATATTGAGATTGAGATTGTCGTTTGTCCCACCGTGCGTGCCAAAAGCGGACTTGCCCTATCCTCCCGCAATCAAAGGCTGGAAACCTGCGACATTATTGCCGCAAATCAGATCTACCGCGCATTGAAAAAGACACAACGTGCATGGCAATGCTCGGTTCGTGACCGAAAATCACTAAGCCGGACATTGCGGATCACGCTTGAGCATCCGCTGATTAGCGTTGATTACGCCGAAGTACGCAATCCTGACGACTGGAGCTCAATGGCAAATCAGATGGATGCAGCCATTGGACTTGTAGCTGCCCGAGTAGGTGGGGTTCGACTCATTGACAGTCTCCGTCTGGACCAACCGGCATGTAAAACCCTGCATCTGACATGACAGGCATCGCCCTATTTTTCACAACAGGATAATTTACATGGTTCATTCTAAAGGTAAAAAAGCGATCATACTCGGCGGCAGTTCGGGTATTGGACTTGAAACTTCCCGGCTATTGGCAGAAAACGGAGCCGAGGTTATCGTAGGCAGTCGGCGTGGAGCGCTTGATGAACCAATGCCGGGAATTCAAGCCGAGAGTGTTGACGTGCTCGATAGGGAGGCATTGAAAGAATTTTTTGCGCGTCATGGACAAATTGACTATCTGGTCAATGCTGCAACTGGTGGCCAGAGGGCTGTGGGCCCCTTTCTGGAGATGGATTTTGAAGGATTTCAGGGATCGTTTGCCAAGCTGTGGGGATATGCAAACTCGATTCATATCGGTGCCAGACATGTAAATTCCAACGGCTCCATTGTTCTGGTCAGTGGCTATCCGGCCAGACGCTTCAAGCCGGGATACATTGCGATCTCAACGGTTGGCAATGCTGTAGAGGGCTTTGTTCGCGGCATGGCACATGAATTGAAGCCCGTGCGCATCAATGCGGTTGCACCCGGCTTGATTGATACACCCATGTTTTTACAGGAAGGACATCATCGGGAAATCTTTCTATCCGAATCCACCAGAAATCATTTAATCCCGCGGGCAGGAAAACCTCATGAAGTTGCCAAAGCCATCCTGTTCGCTCTCGAAAATGATTTTGTGACAGGAACCACCATTGATGTTGATGGAGGTGCCTTGATTCATTGAATCTAACCGCCTGCTCCGGTTGAGGAGAAGTAGCTGCTGCACAGGAAAATTATTGCGAGGATCTGTCGAAACAGAAAACCACTACTGCAATGTGATTCGCCAACTCGAGCGTTGTTCCGGGAAATTTCACGGGCTGATAGATTGATGGCAATCGCTGCTACCCACAAAACCGATCTGCAACCGCCAGTTTCCTTTATTGCGATTAATCATGTCGATTTTCAGACTGACATCAGCTTGGCTATTTGAATGAAGTTCTGTCATGTCTGCGCCACTACTCGTAGTCCCCGTCATGAGCAAAGACAAAATCATTGCTCATGAGTCTTTCTTCAAGCCAACCGAACGGCCTAACTGGATCACATCTCGACCGAAACGGTTACGTATTTTGTCAGTCAAGCGATCAACCGAACGGGATGGCTTGTCACTGTGAATGTCCTGCTTCACTTGATCGAAAATCGAAACCTGCTCATTTTGCTCCGAATCAAATCCGGAAATCCCGACACCGATTAACCTGACCTTGAAGGATTTACCCTTCAATTCTTCAGCAATCAAGGTGCGAACATTACCCCAGACGGTTTGTGTACGATGGCTTGGTTTCTCCAGAGTTCGCGACCGACTGATCGTATGAAAATCTGCAAAGCGGATTTTGACCTTGATTACACGGCCTTCGAGACCGGCTTTCCGAAGTCGATAGCACACGCTCTCAGTCAGGTAGATTGCCGTTGATTCTATTGCGCTGTAATTGCTGATATTCCGGGCAAACGTTGTTTCCTGGGAAATTGATTTAACGTCACTGTCCGGAATTACCTTTCGATCATCAATTCCGCTAGCAAGATTACGAATCCTGACACTATCCTGACCCAACAGATTCTTGATGATACCCGGATCAGCCAGCCTCAGATCCCTGACAGTTTGAATACCCAAAGACCTGAATCTTGCACTGCCGACCTTGCCGATTCCCCAAAGTCGGTCTACTGGCTGCGGATCCAGAAATTCCTGAACCTGCTCTTCCAAAATCACGGTAAAACCATCGGGTTTGCCGTAGTCACTCGCCAATTTTGCAAGAAACTTGTTTGGCGCGATACCAACCGAAGCAGTCAGCTCGAGCTCATTCGAGATATCGGATTTGATTTGTTTGCCAATTCTGGCAGAGTCACCGTATAGTTTTTCACTTCCGCTACAGTCCAGAAATGCCTCATCAAGAGACAACGGTTCAATCATCGGGGTGTAGCGCGAGAATATATCGACGATCTGCTGGGACACTTTCCGATACAGGCCATGTCGCGGATGAACAATGAGCAAATGAGGACACCTCTTAACCGCTTGTACGGTCGGCATGGCGCTGTGAATGCCGAACTGTCTGGCCGGGTAGTTTGCGGCAGAGACCACTCCTCTTCTTTCAGGATGCCCTCCCACAATTAATGGCTTGCCTCGGATTTCGGGATTTTCCCGTTCTTCCACAGAAGCATAAAATGCATCCATATCAATGTGTATGATCATGATTACTTTGAAGAATGCTGTCAACCCCCATGCCACGCATGTTATAATGCGCTATACGAATGAATGCGTCCCTGGAGCGAAAGTCACCACTATCCCCAGGTACTCCCATTCCCACACCTTGTTATGGGAATGATACATTCATGCCACTAAACTCTTCGCCTAGACTTCCCCATGTCTCAAAGAGATTTCATGACGTTTACCGTGATTTCCCGCCCCAATTGTAATCTTTCACGTGAGCTAGATTTGAGGAAAAGTCGAATTTCCATGCTGGAGCCTGAAAAATACGCATGCCGGTTGACTATCCAGACATCAGCAGGAACCGTCCTGACTTGAAATGTCGGTAACTGCAGTTGCCGAACACAACCCCATGGCTGCTAATTCCGTTCTGATAATCGGTACTGTCCCCTGTGCATGCAATCGGCAAATGGGAAGGTCAGCTCATGTCCAGCCAAACTAACTATGATGCGAAACGGTCAATTGAATAATCAAGTCAAAGACATTCGATCGGTCGACTCGCCTGTAAATCTGCCGCTGCTGTCGGTTGAAACCCTGACATGTGAACGATCCGATGTTGCGTTGTTTTCCAACCTGTCCTTCTCACTGCAGAAAAGCCAATGCTTGCGAATTCTTGGGCCCAATGGCTCTGGAAAAAGCACTTTGATACGAGCTATAGCGGGCATTCACAAGCCCGTCCACGGCTCCATTCACTGGAATCCTGTCGCGGAAGATAGCCATAGCCAAACCGGCAGGCCAAAGATTGCCTACATCGGTCATGCCACAGGCCTTAACAACGAATTGACCGCACTTGAGAATCTGGCCTTCTATGCAAGCATCCATGGCAACTTATCCGGCTTGTCGCCGACTGAATGCCTGGAAAAACTGAACATTGCACATTGCTCTAGCCTGCCGTGTATGCAGCTTTCAGCCGGACAGAGACAGCGAGTGGCTCTCGCCAGGCTCGTTCTCAATCAATATGATTTATGGCTGCTTGATGAGCCAGCCACATCACTTGATGACCAGGGTATCGAGCTATTGCTTAATCTTGGGGGAACCTGCCTTAAGGCAGGAGGAGGAGTGGTCTACTGCTCTCACCAACCACTCAACTTCAGGGGCGAGCACGATAGCATTAATCTTCTCAACTTCAAGGATGAGAACGCCCAATGTTGATCACGGTCATTAAACGAGACCTTAAATGTGTCTCACACAATCTCTCCAGCTCGGTTCAGCCCATTGGGTTCTTCATCATTATCACATCACTGTTTCCGCTTGCAGTTACCCCAGACCCGAAAGTGCTGCAAGGTATTGCTCCCGGGATTATCTGGATCTCGGCCCTGTTGGCCACCTTGCTTGCCCTCGATACCCTTTTCAAGGAAGACTTCGTTGACGGAACCATAGACCAGATGTTCATTGTGGCCAACTCACTATATGTCGTGGCTTTTGCGCGCATCATTTCTCATTGGCTAATTTCTGGATTGCCCCTGATCCTGATGTGTCTCATCATCGCTTTCATGTTGCAAATTCCGGAACACTCCCTTGATGCGTTGATTGTGAGCCTTCTATTGGGCACGCCAACCCTGAGCCTGGTTGGTTCGATAGGTGCCGCACTCACGGTTGGGCTTCGCTACAGTGGCGTGCTACTCGCTCTAATAACCCTTCCCCTCTATATACCCGTAATGATCTTTGGGGCCAGTTGTATCAGTGCTGACCTGATTGGACTGCAGTGGAGCGGACAGGCCTATCTGCTAGCAGCCATGCTGGTACTCAGCATTACCCTGGCACCATTTGCAACAGCTGCCGCCCTTCGAATCAACATCAATTGAACAAATCCAAATCGGATAAAATTAACTGTTGACTTGCGGTTTCTGCCACACATGACATCTCATTGCACTGAATCAAAAAACCATGCGCGAAGGCCCATGCAAAAACGCAATTCCCGGGCCTGGTTCCATCGTTTTGGTTCTTCATCCTATTTTTACCGCATTGCTTCACGCTGGGGACCTCGTACAGGATGGGGGGCTCTGGTTTTAATGGTGACTGGCATCTTCATGGGACTCTTTGTCGCTCCGCCTGATTATCAGATGGGAGACAGCTACCGCATCATATACATCCACGTACCCACAGCATGGATGTCCCTTTCAGTCTATGTTCTGATGGCTCTTGCGGCAGCCATTGGACTGATCTGGAAGATGAAGGTGTCGTTCCATGTATCACGAGCTTGTGCTCCAATCGGGGCTGCATTCACATTTTGTGCTTTGATTACTGGCTCGTTATGGGGGAAGCCAACCTGGGGCACCTACTGGATATGGGATGCCCGGTTAACTTCCGAGCTCGTATTGCTGTTCTTGTACATGGGCTACATGGCTCTCGACAAAGCGATACCGGATCGCAACACTGCTTCACAGGCAACTGCAGTACTTAGCCTTGTGGGACTTGTGAACATTCCCATCATTCATTACTCAGTTGAGTGGTGGAATACCCTTCATCAAGGATCAACAGTCATTCGAATGGACGGCCCAAGCATCGATGCGCAAATGCTGGTGCCGCTGCTGATAACCACTGTTGCCATGAATCTGTATTTTGTTTCAGTGCTATTTAGCAGGGTTCGATGCGAACTGCTGAATCTTGAACGACGGACCCAATGGGTCCGGGAGGTCATTAATGGCTGAACTCATCAACATGGGGGGGCATGGCTTTTATATCTGGACTAGCTATGCCGTAGTTTCCGGAGTACTGGTTTATGGCTTCGTTTCTCCTGTTCGCCGTCACAAGCAGCTAATTGACGAAATCGCAAAACAACAGAAATCGGACAAATGACCAAATCCTGTTCACCAAGTAAGTGCCGAGTTGCTCAGAATTGATGCAGGCACAACGAAAAAAACGGCTTTTGATCGTGACCATGATTATGGTGGGGGTTTCGATATCTGCGGTATTAACCCTGCTCTCGCTAACCGAAAACATCAATTTATTCTATAGCCCCAGTCAGGTACATGCAGGAGAAGTCCCTGCCGATGCATCCATACGAATCGGGGGCATGGTCGTCAAGGGATCAGTAAACCGAAATCCGGATAGTCTTGAGGTGAATTTTGACCTGACCGATACTGCAAAAATTGTAACTGTCGTCTATACCGGCATTCTTCCCGACCTGTTTAGAGAAGGTCAGGGTATCGTCGCTGCCGGCAAAATGAAAAATGGCCGATTTCATGCTGATCAGGTTCTGGCCAAACATGACGAAACCTATATGGCACCAGAAATCAGTGAATCGATAAAAGCCGCTCATGGCCAGCAATCAATGGAATCGGGTTACTGAAAATGATTCCCGAGCTTGGACATTTTTCACTGGTTCTTGCACTGGCGCTGGGTCTTCTAATGGCAACCCTGCCACTGCTCGGCGCTTATCGGGGGGTTGTGACCTGGATCGCTTTCGCAAAACCGGCCGCATTGGCCCAGTTTGCTCTGATTTCATTTTCGTATTTCTGTTTGACGTGGGCATTTCTTGATAATGATTTTTCAGTGGCATATGTCGCCAACCATTCCAACACTGAACTTCCATTGATTTACAGGATTTCCGGGGTATGGGGAGGGCATGAGGGATCGCTATTGCTCTGGATGCTGATTCTCTCAGGCTGGACTGCGGCCGTAGCCCTGTTTTCCAAATCACTGCCCTCATCGCTGTCATGCCGAGTAATTGCCGTCATGGGTCTTGTGGGCATTGGCTTCTTATTGTTCACCCTGCTCACATCCAATCCATTTACGCGCTTGCTCCCTGCGCCGCAGGAAGGGGGCGACCTCAACCCCCTGCTTCAGGATTTTGGACTGGCTGTACACCCGCCAATGCTCTATCTCGGTTATGTGGGCTTCTCCGTACCGTTTGCATTTGCCATTGCGGCGCTTCTCGGAGGGAAATTTGATTCAGCATGGGCACGGTGGACTCGCCCTTGGGCCAACATGTCATGGGTATTTCTGACCATTGGCATTGCCCTTGGTTCCTGGTGGGCCTACTATGAGCTTGGATGGGGCGGCTGGTGGTTCTGGGATCCCGTCGAAAACGCCTCCTTCATGCCCTGGCTGGTTGGAACAGCACTCATTCACTCCCTCGCCGCAACTGAAAAGCGCGGTGTTTTCAAGGCCTGGTCTGTCCTGTTGGCTGTTCTGGCCTTCTCTCTTTCTCTGCTGGGTACATTTTTGGTGCGTTCCGGCGTATTGATTTCCGTACATGCATTCGCAACTGATCCTACAAGAGGCTTGTTCATCCTGATCTTCCTCGGTATTGTAACCGGCAGTTCCCTGCTTCTCTATGCTTACAGAACCTCGACCATCGTAAGCCGGGTCCGGTTTCATCCTGTTTCAAGAGAGATGATGATTCTCGTAAATAATGTCCTGTTCGGGATTTTGTGTTTTTCGGTCCTGCTTGGCACATTATATCCCCTGATCTTCGATGCCCTCAATCTTGGAAAAATTTCAGTTGGGCCGCCCTATTTCGATTTCATATTCACCTGGCTTGGCTTTCCGCTTCTTGTCGCAGTTGGCACTGGCGCTCTACTCAGATGGAAAAAGGATGATTTCTCCAGAATGCGAAAACGGATTTTGCTGACCGGCACTGTATCCGCACTCACCGGGTTTCTCATGCCTTTGGTCATGCCGTTCTATTCGTTTGGCGTTGCAGCAGGTATTGCCGGCGGCACCCTGGTTATCCTGCTCAGTCTTTCCATTGCAGTAGACAGAATGGGCAAGGTCAACCGCATTCGCAACCTGCGATCAACGCCCCGTGCAATCTACGGAATGATCATCGCACATATCGGCCTTGGAATATTCATCATCGGTGTTGTGATGACCACTGTCTACAGCATTGAAAAGGATGTGCGCATGCAGGCCGGAGACCGGCATGAAATCGAAAACTACACCTTCGTGTTTGAAGATGTGGTCAGTCGTGAAGGCCCCAACTACAGTTCCGTGACCGGAATTTTCAATGTTTACAAATCAGGGCGTCAAGTCGCCCGGCTCGAACCAGAAAAACGGGTTTATCGCGTCCAGCAAAACCCGATGACTGAAGCGGCCATTGATCCCGGCTTTACCCGTGACTTGTATGTTGCGCTGGGTGAACCGCTTGAAAACCTGCAAACCTGGGCAGTCAGGATTTACTGGAAACCTCTTGTGCGCTGGATCTGGCTGGGTGCCATATTCATGGCTGTAGGCGGGTTGATGGGAGCAACCGACAAACGCTACCGGAATCAAGCCAGAGCCAGAAAACTTGAACCGGTGCAAAACCCGGCATGAAACTGTCAAAAAAGCGATACAAGGCAATTTGGCCGTTCGTTGTTTTTTGTGGGTTGGCCGTGCTTCTGTATATTTCACTGGGGAAAGACCCTCAACACATTCCTTCTCCCCTGATCGGTAAGCCCGCACCTGACTTCACATTGCCGGATCTCCAGAATCACAGTCTGCTGTCCAAACAGGACATGCAGGGCAATGTCTGGCTTCTCAATGTTTGGGCTTCATGGTGCGTGGCCTGTGTTGAAGAGCACCCGCTTCTCAATGACCTGTCGGCTAGCGGCATTGTCCTAATCGTGGGCCTGAATTACAAGGATGTGCAAAACAATGCCGTAGAATGGCTGGACAAGCATGGCAACCCCTATAGCTTTATCGCCGTAGATGCCTCCGGTGATGTGGGCATTGATTACGGAGTGTATGGAGTCCCTGAGACCTTCCTGGTAGACCAGAGCGGATATATTCAATACAAGCATGTTGGCCCCCTGAATCCGGAAATCATCAGTCAGCAAATTCTTCCATTAATCCGTCTCTTGCAGGAACAGGAATCGTGACTGGGGCAGTTTTATTCAGTCGACTCGTCAACCTGCTCCTATTTTCGGCGCTGGTTGTATCGGTCCAGCCCGCTATCGGGTTTGCGGCAGAACCTCTGCCTGACTTGCCCAGTGTCGAGCAGCAAAGAACCTACGACAGGCTAATCCGGGAGCTGCGCTGCCTGGTTTGCAAGAACCAGAATTTGCTGGACTCCAATGCCGAGCTGGCTGCAGATCTTCGAAGGAAAACCCATGAACTGATAGCAGAAGGCAGAAACTATCAGGAAGTGGTCGACTATATGACTGACCGGTTCGGAACTTTCGTAATGTACCGCCCTCCACTGAAGACCTCAACATATGCTCTATGGGGATTGCCTTTTCTCGGTTTCATAGTTGTTCTCACCCTGATCATTCACCGTATCCGCAAACGCTCTCAAATTCAGCTGCTGGAACTCGGGGATGAGGATCGAAAAATCGCTGACGACCTGCTGGACAAAAGGAAAAGAGATTCTTAATCGTGATTTCGATACTGATCATCCTGCTACTGTTTGCGGTCGCAATCACTGCTGTTTTGCCCACCTTACTGAATCGTTCCCGCATCGCTCAAGACGAACGCGATCAATCCAACACGGATATTGCTCTTGATCGAATCCACGAAGTCAAAGACATGGATACTGAGAATCGCATCGAGGCTGAAGACGAAATCAGGAACAGCCTGCTGGAAGATACGGAATCCATGGAGGCTGTCGCCAGCAAATTCATTCCGTTTCGGCATTCACTGTGGATTCCGGTTTTCCTGGTCGGGGTCTCGGTCGGAATCTATTCCCAGATTGGCAACCCCGTCTTGATGTTTGACGGCGTGCAGCCTTCACCAGCAGAATCTGCTCATAGGCCGGAAAACCTTGAAGCGATGATTCAGCAGCTCGAAGACAGGATTGAGAAAGACCCTGACAACATTGAAGCCCTGCAAATTGCCGCCCGGGTCTATTCAACCATTGGCAACTCGACCAAGGCTGAGGAGGCATACCGCAGACTTAATGACTTGTCGCCAGGCAATCCTGACTACCTTACGGGTATTGCAAACGCAGTTATCCTGAATAGCAATGATACCTATACCCCAGAAGCAGAATCATTTGTCAAACAGGCTCTGACCATCGATCCACTGCATGAAAGCGCATTATGGATATCCGCCCTCGGCGCAAGCAGCCAAGGCGAAATTGAACAATCCATAAGACAACTCGAAATCCTGCTGACGCTGGTTCAGGATGAAGCTGAGGTACGCCAATCATTGCTCGCAATGATTGATCAGCAGCGTGCATTGCCAGGCAATGAATCCGGCATTGATCAGGCTGAAGGGAAAACCCTGATCGTGGAAGTGGTGCTGGATGACAACCTTTCTGCATTGGTTTCTTCTGCCGACACGGTATTTGTTACCGCCAAAGCGGCCAGCGGACCCCCAGCCCCGCTGGCCGTTCGCAAGTTGACTGTCGATGATTTGCCGCTAACCGTGATCCTGTCGAGTGCTCACTCCATGATTGACACCATGACAGTCGATCACTTTGACGATATTCTTATTCAGGCCAGAATTTCAAAAGGCGGAACAGCTGAAATGAATTCGGGGGACATTGCGAGTGAAGAAATACTGATCTCAGGACAACCCGAGAACCGGCTTTCGCTGACGATCAGCGAGGTCATTGAATAGTCAACTGCATTGCTGACCGTCCAATCTGCAGCAACCGTGAATTGATGCTCAATGGAAAGGCCCAAGTCAAGTCAGGCTGCGACTGGATCAAGCTCACGCAGCGGAGAGGCTATTTCGGCTTTTCTGGTGCAGGTGCCGCTCGTGATTGTTTCCGGGTGGTCAGCTTTACGGCATCAGCAGCATCACTATCCTTGAGAATATCCTGTTGAGGTGGCTTCTGCGGCGTATTCAACTTGACAGGATCAATGGCTCTTGCCTTGGGTGTTTCCGAGGGCGGTTTCTGGGGTTGGCGAGGCTTTCCGGGTTCATCTCCACTTTTTTTGCGGACATTGCTCTGTCCATGGAATGAGCTGAGAGCATCAATGGTCAGCACGGCTGCAGTCAAGACACCCTCGACATTGCCGCCAGTAATCAATTCAATTCTGTCGGAGTCTGAACTTCCAGTCAAACGACCGGAGACAATAAGCTTAGACGCATAAATTTCCCCGTCAACATAACCGCTTTGACCAATGATTACGATAGAGTTTGAATGAATCTCACCTTTGAAAGCACCGTCAATATGCAGTTCATGCTTATCGCTTTTAATTTCTATCCGCCCCGTTAATAGGCTTCCCTGACCAATTGATGTAACCTCTTTTGCGGAGCTGCCCTTGAAGTCGCGATAGAGATTCATTTTGGGGTTTTCTGTCCTGGCAGGTTTTCTCGTCACCGGGGCGGCACTCTCATCATCTGTTGTTTTTTTGAATAATGACATTGAAAATTCTCTCTTGTTGTTGGACCCCATGGTGCGAAGCTTGAGTCTGGATCGCGTCAACGTCTAAATTGTATCACCATATCCAAAAATATTTTCAGGCAAGTATTGGAGAACCTTGCCGCTGGAAACCAGAACCAGACATATCTCTGAATTGCCAATTCGGACAATATCATATACGAAACAATCAGTGTATAGGGGATTGATTATTCAATTGCAATGAAATTTCCCATAAAAGAACGACCATGCCCTGCTGATGCAGCAAGCCTTGCACCAATTCCTGACAGATTGCTCCATGATTAAATCATTTTGCACAAAGCCTACAGGGTTTCATCCCATGCACTCGCACTAAACACAGGACACAGGAATTACCGGCCTTGAAGGTCGCGGTTCCGATTATCGTATAATGGGGTGGCCTCTGGAATTAGGCCAGATACTACATTTGCATCCCGGCAATCCAACATCTTTTCAATACTTATTCATCATGAACACATCCGATCTGGAAAACATTATCACGAAAGCATGGCAGGAGCGTGAGAACATCACACCGAAATCCGTTTCATCCGAAACTGAAAATGCGATAAGAACGAGCATTGGCCTTCTCGATACCGGTCAGGCACGTGTCGCAGAACCGGATGGACATACCTGGAAGGTGAACCAATGGCTGAAAATGGCTGTCCTGCTTTCCTTTCGCATTGACGATAATCGAGTGATGGGGGCAATCCCCATCCAGTACTATGACAAAGTCGAAACCAAATTCAACAACTACGATGAGCAAGCCTTTGCCGACAGTGGGTTTCGAGTGGTTCCACCAGCAGTTGTTCGGAAAGGTGCCTATATCGCAAACGATGTTGTATTGATGCCGAGCTATGTCAATATTGGTGCTTATGTGGGTGAAAAAACCATGGTCGACACCTGGGCAACCGTCGGCAGCTGTGCTCAGATCGGCGCAAATGTCCATCTCTCCGGAGGAGTCGGCATCGGTGGCGTATTGGAGCCCCTGCAAGCATCGCCGACCATCGTTGAAGACGATTGCTTCATTGGCGCCCGAAGCGAAGTCGTCGAAGGCGTTATTGTTGGCAAGGGCTCGGTGATTTCAATGGGCGTCTATCTGGGTCAAAGCACACGCATATACGATCGTGCAAGTGGCAGGGTAAGCTACGGATACATACCACCCGGATCGGTTGTGGTATCCGGCTCGCTGCCTGCCAACGATGGAAGTCACAGCCTGTATTGCGCAGTCATTGTAAAAACGGTCGATGAGAAAACCCGCAGGAAAGTCGGCATCAATGACCTGATCCGAACCATTCAGCCCTGATCTCGCCGACCCGTCTACTGCGGAGGGAATTCAATTTTAAGCAGCACACCACCCAAAGGGCTTGAAGAAATATCAAGGGTTCCAGAGTAACGCCCCACAATTTCGCTGACCAGGGACAAGCCTATCCCCTGTCCGGGTGCTCGTTCATCCAGCCTTACCCCCCTCTTGAGAATTTCTTCACGATCTTTCGGGTTGATACCCGGCCCATCGTCATGAATTTCGATGACCAGACCATCATGAACAGCATTTGCTTTGCGGATTGATGATGTCCGACACAGAATGCCCCGATTTGCCCACTTGAAGGCGTTATCGAGAACATTGCCCAACAGTTCAAACAAGTCACCTTCATCACCATAAAATTCGACGCCTGATTCAAGCTTCCATGTAATGTTCAGTTTTCTGTCTGCATGAATTTTCTGGAGGGATTGATGCAGACGAGACAGTGTTTTTTCGACTTCGACCGCCTTGTGTATCACCGAGAATTCGGACGAGGATGCACGCTTTAACTGATATTCGACAATACCGTTCATGTCATCAGTCAATTCCTCCAGACGTTTGCGATCCGGCGAATCCTTGCTTCCCATCATGATGATGATTTCAGCGAGAGGAGTTTTCAGGCTATGTGCAAGATCAGCCAACGCATTGCGGTAGCGAGTCAGGTTTTTTCTCTCGTTTTCAATAAACAGGTTGATTCGAGTGCTCAAGTGGGCAATCTCATCCGGATATTGTCCCATGATCTTCTCCTGATGGGCATGTTCTATCTGATCGAGCTCGCGAACGACCTCACGCAACGGGCTCAAGCCCCAAAACAGGCTGACCACCTGGACCAACAGCAACACCAAACCTGTCAGCCCCAGAGTCTTAAACAGAGTCCATCGAAAATCATAGATTCGCTCGACATGCATGCTTGCATCATCAACGAGCACCAAAGTAATGTCCTGACTGATGCCAAACCGGATCCAGCCAACCGTCAGGCTTGCAATAAATGGACTGTCTAGGGAAACCCCGGATCGAAACACCTCCACTTCCATCCCCGGGTTTCTGGGTAAATATTCCGCAAGGTTGACCGCACCTCCCGACATTGACCGCCATAGTTCACGGTTACGATGATCCAGAATAAAAGCGAATAGGCCGGAGTCCTCGCGAAACAGGCGCGGCTCTGCAAATCGACTGATATACATGCCGCGACCTCTCGGGTTTTCCAGTGCAAACATCAGGGCATGAAGATTGGCCTGCATCTCACTGGCCATGGAAGTAGAAGAGCTTGATATGAAGTTCCGGTCAAGCACCCAGGTCGTCCCCCCTAAAATCAGCAGCAGAATCAACGCAAATGCGCCCAGCAGCCTGACTCTGAGGGATGTCTGTTTCAAGTTGGAAACAACGTATGTCCTTTTGAACTGTTCTGATTCAAACTGGATTCTGGATGAACTGGTAGCCTCGACCACGCAGGGTTCTAATAAATCGCTCGCGGTTTTGGGGATCAAGCTTTGCTCGAAGGCGGCCTACCAGTACTTCGATGACATTGCTGTCGGGATCGTCATCGCCCTGATAGAGCTGATCCGCAAACTCCATCTTGGTCATGACCTTGCCAATGTTTAGCATCATATGCTGCAGGAGAATAAACTCATAAGCAGTCAAGTCCATTTTTTCATCTCCAACAAATACATCCTGAGTAATGGTATCCAGTGCAACTGTTCCATTCGTAAGAACAGAACTGCTATGCCCGGATGCACGTCTTACGTGTGCATCAATGCGAGCCTTGAGTTCCTCGAAATAAAACGGCTTGGTAAGATAGTCATCAGCACCCGATTCAAGACCTTCAACTTTCTGTCGCCAGTGAGTGCGCCCGGTAAGAATCAGAATGGGATAGGTTTTGGAACTGGAGCGCAATTTCTGAATTAACTCGATTCCGTTTATTTTTGGCAGTCCAAGGTCAATGATTGCAAAATCGATCGGATACTCGAGCCCGAAGAAAAGCCCTTCTTCTCCATCAGCGGCCAGGTCAACCATGTACCCGCATTCTTCAAGTTTTGCAGATAGCTGCAAACCCAGATCATTTTCATCTTCGACAAGCAGTATTCTCATCGAGTCAATGCTCTTAAGTCCGGTTCCATGGGGTCAACATCAATAATCACCAGTTTGCCGTCATATCTTTGCAGCTTGAAACGGTAATAGC
The DNA here is from genome assembly GCA_028285825.1 of Arenicellales bacterium. Classification (GTDB taxonomy): domain Bacteria; phylum Pseudomonadota; class Gammaproteobacteria; order Arenicellales; family Poriferihabitantaceae; genus Poriferihabitans; species Poriferihabitans thioversatilis. Next base: position 29,835 of record JAPYNK010000209.1, read on the forward strand.
GGATTCCAGTATTGTCTTCCTTGTCGAAATACTGAAGTATTGTCCATGCTTCGTATTGCTGGATATCACGCACAATATCATGAATAGTGGCATGGGTGATGACCTGAGTCTGGACATTGGGCTGAGGCTGCTGGGCACGGAGGCCGAACGCAGCCCCAAGCATCGCCGCCAATGTGCAGAACAGAATGATCGACTTTTTCAGCATTGGTACTCCGCACCGGAGTAACAACAGGTACAACTGTCGAACAAATACGCCTACTCAACCGGTATTACGCTGACACTCACCCTGATTGTTTGACCGGGGTGATTGCTGGTTCGAGCGGTAAACAACTGGTCATTGTATTCATAGGTCACATCATAGCCCTGAAAACGCTGTTCGGTTGATACATTGCTTACAGTTCGACAGCGCTGCTCATACACTGTTCTTGAATTTGACCTCTGATTGCCTTTTTCAATATCATGGCCGATTGAACCACCGAGCACTGCACCGGCGACTGTTGCAACGTCTCTGCCGCTATCCCCGGAACCGAACTCATTGCCAATACTGCCGCCAATGATCGCACCGAGTATGGCCGGGGTGCTGGAATAGTTTTTCGATTCGACCTGAACCGGCTCCTGCCAGCACTCTTGTGACGGAGTATTCACCTGAACAGTCTGATATACAGGCTGGGAATCAACTACACGTGCTTCAGTAATTATTCCTGAAGATTGTGCCATGGCACCCGCAGACAGGGCTGCCATGAAAACTGATGTGAAAAACCCGCGCACGAGTCGCCCGGGATTGAATTGGGAAAATTTCATGACTAGAACCGATACGCTATTGGATTGCCGTAAATCATAAGAAGGAGAGCATGAATATTGACTGAATAAGACGCGATCGAATTGCCAGAATTTAAAGCGACTCTATGAGTTTGATGATTTCATCACCTCTATCAGTTCAATTTCGAAAACAAGTACCTGATTGGGTCCGATCACATTTTCGACACCCGCTTCTCCATATCCCATTTCGGGAGGCAAAACGACATTCCAGACATCGCCGGGGCGCATTAGCCGAAGGACTTCACTCCATCCCGGAATAATTCCGGTTAGGGAAAAACGTGCTGGCGTTTCTCGAGCGCGACTGCTGTCAAACACGGTTCCATCGATTAACTTGCCTTCGTAATGAACAATTACCGTGTCTTCAAGGCCGGGCGACTCCCCTTCAGGATCCCCTGACTCAATAATCTGGTACTGAACACCGGATTCCGTCACGACAACCCCCTCCCTGGCTCGATTTTCTTCAAGAAAGGCGCGACTGTCTGCGGCATTCTCCTGGGCTTCCCGAGCCATTTCTTCCTGTATTTGCTGCTGCTTGGCAACGATTATTTCAGCCATTTCCTGCTCGTTCATGGCAGGTTCGGCACCCATCAGTGATTCCGTGACCGCCATGGAAAAAAGGTTCATGTCAAGATCCGGCGCTTCCTGAATCTGGGCCAGAATACTCTGTCCTATTTGATATCCAATCGCATAACTGAATTTTTTGCTGTCATTGTCCAGATTGTGTTGTTCCTGAGATTGCACCGTGGTGCATGCCAAGGCTAACGTGAAAAACACAGTTGTCAGGGTCAAATTTTTCGGGAAAAGCATACGTGTTGAACCTCAGGTGAAGTACTTGAACAAAAAAAGAAGTATAACTGGAATAATCATGAGGAATTCCTGTTCCAGCCATGATCCCTGCTAACCGGGTAGTATAAAGGCATAAAGACGAAAATTGATGCATGGACAAGGCATCGACTTAGAGTGTGCAAACATGAATGGACGGTGGGCGAAAACCTCTCTTCCGAGAGCCTTTTGATCAGGAAACTGCGGAAATCGAGCTACTCGCATCCGATTTCCCTCTGCACCCGGGCACTCAGCCTGCATAAGACTTCATAGGCGTTTGTACCTGCCCATTTTGCAACCTGATCAACCGATGGAGATTCTCCCCAGAGTACCGCCATATCGCCCTCCCGTATTTGCCTGATATGACTGACATCAACAGTCATGGAGTCCATCGATATTCTGCCCACAATGGGGGCATTCTGGTTATGAATCCTTGCATATGCCGATCCTGACACAACTCTAAAATAACCATCGCCATACCCGATTCCGAGATTTGCAATTCTCATTGACCGGGTTGCGGTATAGGTTCTCCCATAGCCAATAGTATCACCCTGCTTCAGGTACTGAAGCGAGATTACTTTTGCCTGAAGCTCCATAACGGGTCTTAGTCCATAATCTGTGGCCCCAGTCCCCAAAGGAGATATTCCGTAGAGCATCAAGCCCGGGCGAACCCAATCAAAATGCGAGTCTGGCCAACACATGATCGCGGCTGAGTTGGCAAGACTCTTCTCTGCTTCAAGATCCAGGGCAATCCGTTCAAACTCGCTGATCTGGTTTTTGGTGAAATCGTTATCCGGCTCCTCTGCCATTGCAAAGTGAGACATCAGCCTGACATTTTCAATATGCCTGCTTTTGCCAAGCATGCGGTACGCCTTCATGAATTCTTCAGGGGTCATGCCCAGTCGATTCATTCCGCTATTGAACTTCAACCATGCATTAATCGGCGGGCCGGTATAGGCATTGATCCAGTCAACCTGGTGGAATGAATGAATGACCGGATCGAGCCGGTTGTCAGCGCATAACGTGAACTGTGAGGGATTGCACAAGCCAGACAGAATCATCAGTGGCCGTTCGCAATCGATCTCCCGCAAAGAAATTCCCTCTTCAATGCTGGCAACTGCGAACCCATCAACCCAAGAACTCAGCTCTCTGACCACGATTTCCATGTCATGTCCGTATGCATTGGCCTTGACCACAGCGACAAGCCTGGATTTGGGTGCCAGACGTTGAACAACGTTGACGTTATTCCTGAGCGCAGAGAGATTAATCAGAGCACGGTTTTTCCAGGCGGCATTCATGTCAGTCAGACATGCAATGACTAATTCGGCCGGGAATCAGTCAAAATGGATCACAGGGCATCTTCTGGAAAATGGCTGTAGAAGCGAGTCAGATTTGCCTGATAGGTCAACCTTACCGAATCGATGGGTCCATTTCGCTGTTTTCCAATGATAATCTCGGCCGTTCCCTTATCGGCTGAATCCGGATCATTCATCTCATCTCTGTGAATGAACAGGATGACATCGGCATCCTGTTCAATCGCTCCTGACTCCCGCAGATCGGAGAGTTTGGGTCGCTTTTCCGTTCTGGTTTCGATTGATCTGTTGAGCTGGGATAAAACCATGATCGGAACATCGAGCTCCTGAGCCAGTATCTTCATGTTTCGGGTAATTCCGGAGATTTCAGTGGCTCGATTGTCCGTGTTGTCGATGCCATGCATGAGCTGCAGGTAGTCCACTATGATTAGCCCCATCTTGCCATATGTTGATTGCATCTTTCGGCTTCTCGATCGCAATTCATTCACATTGAGGCCACTCGACTCATCGACGACTATCGGCACGTTCTGAAGAATCTCGACTGCCTTGTTGATCCGTGGCCAGTCATTATCAGTCAACCTGCCGGTTCGAATTCTGTTTGAATCAACATTGCTTAACGAAGACATCATCCGCATTGTCAGCTGCTGTCCTGACATTTCAAGACTAAATATCCCTACGGGCTGCTTCTGGTTCACTCCTACATATTCAGCGATGTTCAGGGCCAGTGATGTCTTGCCCATTGACGGGCGGCCGGCGACAATGATCAAGTCACCCCTTTGCAGGCCGCTGGTTAACCGGTCAATTTTCATGAAACCAGTGGGTACCCCGGTGATGCCGCTGGAAGATTCCTGCAGTTCATTAATCCGCGTCATGACATCGTGCAGCATATTTTCAACGGTCACGAACTCCTTGCGTCGACTATCGTGATCCTCTGAAATTTTCAGAATCAGCTTTTCTGCAGTATCAAGAATATCCTCTGTAGTTTGGCCTTCAGGGTGATAGGCATGTTCCAAAATCAGGTTCGAGCTGCTGATCAGGGAACGAAGAACGGAATTATCGCGAATAATCTCGGCATATGTGAGCAGATTCGCAATTCCCGGAGTATCTTCGACCAATCTGGAAAGGTAGGCAATTCCGCCTTCTCTCTGGAAGAATTCCTGATCAGAGAGCTTGTCCGAGACAGTCACAACGTCCACCGGATTGTTTGCATCAACCAGCTCGGCCATCGCCTTGAAAATTACTTGATGGTTTTTGTGGTAGAAGTCTTCAGCCTTAACCAGGGAAAGTACATCATCCCATTTCTGATCATCCAGCATAAGGCTACCCAGCAAGGACTGCTCAGCTTCAATTGAATTCGGGGGAACTTTTGCGGTTCGCTGACTTGCTGACTGAGGTACGAGGTGGACTTGCTTGTTCACGACTTGATTCGCGATTTTGAGGTTAGGCAAGCATACCGAAAACTGTCCGGCCTGTCATCTTTCGAGAGGCCTTTTCATCCAAAAACCTTGAACATTTTTGGGTCTGTTTCAGAATCAAGCAGATGACGGGTTTTATTATCCCTGGCCATTAATCTCGATTCCGGCAACCTTCTGGTTTTGGATTACTCGCGGTACAAAATGGCATGACCAATTTGTCAATTGATTCACATTTAGCTGCTTACGGAACCAAAAACACACTCAAGATGGTCTTGCAAGTCGATTGTGTGATAAGCGATAGGCCAATGACGCACGGCCTGAGCTCGACGAATGGGGAAGCCCGAAACCATGCCGGGAGTATTGCAGGCGAGGCCGTTGCCCATCATCTGCCTGACCCGATGTGTTCAGTGCCGTTCCGTTGACTAGCTCAAGAATTACTCGGCTACAGGAATTTCTGCTTTCCCATCTTCCGCTACTGCCTGTCCGGTACCGGCATCCGTTTCCTGATCGGTCACAACCTTTTCTTCCGTGTCTTCGCTGGCCTCCTCAACAACAATGACACTGACAGAAAACACAACTTCAGGGTGAAAACCGATTTCAACATCGTATGCCCCAATCTCCTTGATGTGGCCTATGGATTTCTGGACTTCCGATTTATCGACAGCCGCTCCTGCCGCCGACAATGCCTCTGCAATATCGGCTGGAGTAACCGACCCATAAAGATGTCCAGTTTCAGTGCACAGGCGGGCGATGGTAATTTCCTTGGCGACCTTTTCTGCTCGAGCCTTGCAATCTTCAATGATCCGGGTTCGCTGTCTTGCATATTCCATGCGTAACTCTTCAGCCTTTTTCAAGGCCTCTTCGCTTGCGCGAATTGCCTTTTGCCGGGGAATCAGGTAATTTCTGGCGTAGCCATTTTTGACCTCGACCACATCCCCGATTTCACCGAGTTTCTGGATAGTTTCCAACAACACGAGTTTCATGACACAGCCTAGCTTCTATGCTGATCAGTATAAGGCAGCAAGGCAAGATATCGTGCTCTCTTGACTGCCATGGTCAATTGTCTCTGAAACCTCGTCTTGGTACCCGTACTGCGGCGAGGCAGTATCTTGCCGGTTTCGCTGATATTCTGCCTGAGCACTTCGAGGTCCTTGTAGTCAATTGACTCGATGCCTGCCGCAGTAAAACGACAGAATTTTGGACGTTTGTAGTGTCTGTTCATTTTGCCTCCTCCTCTTCGTTCCGGCCTGGTGTTTCCGTGTCTTCGGGTTCGGTTGGCGGTTCCCGGGATTCAGCACCACCCGATATCATTTCACTTTCTTCAGGCACCTGTTCTGCAGTATCAGCACCGCCCTCGCCCTCTTCGGCCGCCGGCTTATCCGCTTTGGCATTTTCTTCAGTGGCTGTTTCTCGGGATTCCTGATTGCCGCCTTCCTCTGCAGTACTTTCTTCCGACTCTTCAGAATCGCCATCACCCTGGTTCTCCAGATCTTCACGCATTTTTCTTTCTCGTGACAGTTTTTCAGCTTCATCTTCCTTGATCTTGGCGGCAAGAATCGGCGACTGCTCGACAATCGCTTCCTTGCGTCGAATGATCATATGCCGCAAAATCGAGTCATTGAATCGAAAATGGCCTTCAATTTCCGCGAGTGTCGATGCATCGCATTCGATATTCAAAAGCGCATAGTGCGCTTTATGCACATCATCAACCATGTAGGCCAGAATCCTTCGACCCCAATCTTCCACACGATGTACCTGGCCACCATTGGATGTGACCATGTTCCGGTATCGTTCAATCATGCCGGATACCTGTTCGCTCTGGTCTGGATGGACCAGAAATACTATTTCATAATGTCTCATTAATTTCTCCTCTCGGTTTTTGAATTCTCCTGCAGTTTGCCAGTCAGGGCAAGGCAGTGAGAAAAGGAGTACGGCTTTGAAGAGCGAGAATTATAAGGTCAGTGATGATCCGATTCAATGACTTCACATGTAAAAAATTTGAAATGTGACGAATGAGGTCATCGAGTCGTTTTCGATGCATGAAATTACCGTGCAAGCTAAAGCAGGTGAAATAGTCAGGTCATGGGAGCATGCAATGCCCGTCCTTAAAATGCCGCATTCAGTTCATGCATTGCTGTTCGACCATCGTGTTTGAACCGGGAAAAGCGTCTTCATTAAATAATGCAATGAGGTTCGCCTGCTCGGGGATATTCCAAACTCAATCTTGTGCGCATCCTGCCCGGTCAGTCCAGTTGCGACCATTTCCCCGAATAACGCTCCCGAGACATCAACCACCCCATCGTGGCATCGCTCATTCTCAAGTCAAGCACAATGCTGCCATCGCCAAGATAGGTTTCGTCAAGGACTTGACATTTCTGAAACAGTCTGGAACGAAGTTCACCGGCATCGGGCTTGAGTTCAATTCGATACTGGCCATATTCCCTACTCATCAGTGAAGCGAGAACCTCAATCAACAGGTCCAGACCCTCTCCGGTTTCAGCCGACAACATCACCGAGTCGGGGTTTCCATTGCTGCTGAAAATTACTTTCGGAACCTGATTGATCAAGTCTATTTTATTGAAGACATTGATCACCGGAATGTTTTCAGCACCGATTTCCCGCAGCACATCGTGGACATGCATACGAGTTTCCTGACTGTCCGGTGCCGAAATGTCAGTAACCAGCAGCAGAAATGCCGAATTCAGAACTTCCTCCAGCGTTGACTTGAATGACGCAATCAAACTATGAGGCAGATCCCTGACAAAGCCAACGGTATCCGAAAGCACGACAGTGCCTGCTTTCGGCAAACTCAGGCGACGCATGGTGGGGTCAAGAGTCGCAAACAAACGATTGTCACTGAGCGTATCGGCACCAGTGAGCGCGTTAAACAATGTGGATTTACCCGCATTGGTATATCCAACCAGGGAAATTGTAGAAACCGGAGCTCTCTGCCTTGATCTTCTTCTCAGATTCCTTTGTGATTCAACCCGCTCAAGTCGCGATGCCAGGGTACGAATACGCTGACCGATCAGTCGACGGTCGGTTTCCAGCTGCGATTCACCCGGTCCACGCAAGCCAATACCGCCCTTCTGACGCTCAAGATGCGACCAACCTCTCACTAATCTTGTCGAAAGATGCCGCAACTGGGCGAGCTCAACCTGAAGCTTGCCCTCCATTGATGTCGCACGTTGTGCGAAGATTGAAAGAATCAGGCCTGATCGGTCCAGAACCCGACACTTGATCTGCTTTTCGATGTTGCGTTCCTGAACCGGGCTGATCGGATGGTCAAGAATTACTAGCGACACACAATAGGCGGCAACCATGGCTGCCAATTCTTCAACCTTGCCCCGGCCCATGAACGTTGCAGCAACAGGCCGTGAACGAACCGACACCAGTCGGGCGCAAACCTCTGTGCCTGCCGAAACTGCCAGTTCGTCCAACTCATCAAGAATCTGGCTGTCTGCAAGTGCAGAATGCGTAACCTGACAGGCAATGATCGCACGTTCCCGACCATCAAAACCTACGCTCGGCTCCGGAGTAGTGCCAGGCCCTACCGGTCCATCAATCTTGCAATTGTCAAAATAGCCAGGGAGTTGGCCGCCCATCACTCTTTCAAACAAATGGGCAGGGGATTTGCCTACAACTCACGAGCCATGACATGGCTTTACTTGGAGTCCTCTTCAACAGGCATTATCCTTACCGGCCGAGTCGGCACTATTGTTGAAATGGCGTGCTTGTAGATGATCTGATTGACCGAATTCTTCAATAGAATCACATACTGATCATAGGAGTCGATTTGACCCTGCAATTTGATGCCGTTGACCAGGAATATCGAAACCGGTATGTTTTCTTTTCTCAATGTGTTCAAAAATGGATCTTGCAAGGCCGTCCCACTGTATTTTTGCATTATTCTATCCTGCATGTTCTTATATATCATGTGCTTCGAGGTTCGAAAACCACTTGAAACACCTGTTATCTTTTTGAATATAAATAATCTTCAATCCCTTTCCTGTTGACAAAGGCAAACGATCCTGCAAATCGACAATCGGAAGTCATCGAAATCCAAGCCTGAACCTCTAAAGCCAGCGGAGACCTCCAAACCAATTTGAAAGGGGCATCCAAATGCATTATAAACCCAAATTTACCGTCTTGACGAAATTAATTGAATGGACCCTGCAAGAGCACCAGTGAAAATATTCCAGTTCTCCGGTTAACGCAATCCCTGCTGATCATCGGCGGACTCAAATGACCGCACCATGGTTGACGATTTTCGGCCATTTCCCATTGCTCCCGCCACAGTTTCGGGAGTTCCCCGACAAGAACCGATGATTCGACAATGCCTGGATTAAAGCCCTGCATTTCCGTGTTGCGGTTTCGAACAAGGCATTTTGGTGAAAGCGGATTTTGCAGCCAAGCCCCTCTATCAGGACCCGGCATCTCAGAGATCTGTTCCCGGGAAATAGCTTCAGTACATTCGGCTTCACCGTCTGACTTCCCATCATCGCCTGGCAATTCCATGAAGTCAGCATGGGTAGAGCAAGGCATCGGACACTTGTGCCTACAGCCCGAAGCGGGGACCCGTTTGAGTGGTCGTCCATGGCAGGGCAATGCCAAGGAAGCTATCCTCCACTCCGCTTGCGCCACTCGACAGGGGTGTTCTCGGCGGAGCGAGGTGGAGCCGGACAATCCGATTGTTGAGCAACTCCATCTACCCAGAACGGAGAACGCACTGACCGCAGTCGACCCTCGGTCGGATGATCGATTTCACTGAAGAAATCCACATCGTTCAGATGTTCATCCTCAAGCAGGTCATCCAGAGATTGAACGGGGGTGCAGGGGATATCCAGGTCACGCAGCATTTGCAGCCATTCCGAATTTGAGCGTTCGAGCATCACTTGAGCGAGGATTTCGTAGAGTTCCCGAATGTGGTCACTGCGTAGCGCAGGATCCCGTACCCAATCTGCTTCAGCCAGATCAATGCGTCCAATAGTCGTGAAAAACTCTACCCAGTTCCTGGTGCTATAGGGCAGTACAGCCAGATACCCGTCTTTTGTTGCATAAGGTTTTCGATAGGGTGACAGAACCCGCCCGTAGCCGGTTGTGCCGCTTGCCGGAACGAAAGTCTCTCCATCAAGATGCTCGGACAGCAAAAAAGACGCAATGCCTTCATACATGGGAACCTCGATACAGCATCCCTGTCCAGACTTTGCCAGATGCAGTAGTCCGGCAAGCACTGCCATGGCCAAATGCAGTCCGCCCACCTTATCGCAAATTATCGTGGGCAGGAATTTGGGTGCACCCTTGTCATCGGCATTTAGGTCGGCTGCTCCGCATGCCGCCTGAATAATGTCGTCATATGCAGGCAAATCTGCATTCCGTCCGCCACTTGCATAGCCCGCCGCACAACAGTAAACGATCTGTGGGAATGCCTTGCGGATACTCTCGGGGTCAATCCCCAGCTGGCCTGCCGTGACAGGACGCATATTGTGAACCATTGCGTCAGCCCCTTCCAGCAAGGACCGTAATTGCTCTTTGCCTTCCCGGGACTTCAAATCCAGCGTAACGGCCCGCTTGTTGCGGTTGCTGTTGAGATAGCCCGCACCCATGTCTTCAGAACGTGCAGGACGCACATAACGGAAAAGGTCACCCGACGGAGGCTCTACCTTGATGACATCCGCCCCGAAATCCCCAAGATAGCGTGTAGCAAAAGGGCCAAGCACAATCGTCGTCAAATCCAGGACCCTTGCGCCCTTGAGCAGATCATACATGTTCAACCTCCACCCGCTGGCCTTCATTGTAGGGAGGTCCGTAGACAACCAGAACGCGAACCGGTTCATGTCCCGTTGCGGTAAAGACATGCGGCGTATCGGCGGGGAAAAAACACCCCTCGCCAGTACCAATCTCGCGGGTTGTGTCTCCGATGGTAACACTGGCTGTGCCATGAAGCATGTAGCAGAACTGATCAATGCCCGGATGAAAGTGAGGGCTCGCGCCCTGTCCCGGGTCTATCGTTCCCAGTACGACTTCTAAATGCCTGGAGCCCTGTTCAGGCCCGACAAGGCGGCGATTGACCGTGCCGGTGTGACCCGCTGGCCGGTAGCCTGCAACATCGCCTTCTCGAATGAACAGCTTGTCATTATCAACATTCATCGCAAAATATCAAAATTATCCCATCAGGCCCGGCAGCCATAAAACGATCTGCGGAAAAGCCAGCAAGATACCAACGGTAATCACATCCGCTACAAAAAATGGCCCAACTCCCCGAAATACATCCTGCAAGGGGATTTCCAGCGAACGTCCCTGCTCGTCTCTCAGATCCCGCGAGACGCCTGCCACAACAAAGCAGTTTAGCCCAATCGGAGGGGTGATCAGGCAAATCTCCGCCATTTTCACTACGATGATGCCGAACCAGATCGGGTCATATCCCAACGCAACCACAGCTGGATAGACCACCGGCAAGGTCAGGATCAGCATACCGATTGCGTCCATGAACATGCCCAGAACGGCATAGGCCAGAAGAATGCAAATCATGATGACCATGGGAGGCATATCCAGGCTTACTACCCAATCTGCAAAAACCGAAGGCAATCCTGCGAAGCCCAGGAATCGAACAAACAGGAATACCCCCCAGATCAGGGTAAAGATCATGACCGTGAGTTTTGCGGTCTCAATCAGCGCTTCGTGCAACCTGCCCCTTGCCTGAGACATTTGTCCCAGCTTCAATGCTCGATAGACGTAGAGAGCAAAGACCACGCCCGCACCAAGCGCTGCGGCCTCCGTGGGAGTCGCAGTGCCAGTATAGAGTGAACCGAATATGATCGCCACGACGATGATGATCGGGAAAGTGCCCGGAAGGCTCTCAAAGCGCTGTTTCCAGGTAAAGCCAGTGATTGGACGTCCCATTTCTGGGCGGACTATGCACATGCCTACGATCAACACAGCGTAAATCAGTGCCGAGGCTATACCGGGCAGGAATCCTGCCAGCAGTAGCTTGCCAACCGACTGTTCCACGATAATTGCATAGATTACCAGAATGGCAGAGGGCGGAATCAGCGAAGCCAGTGTACCGCCTGCCGCAATTACTCCCGCCGTCAGGCGCTTGTTATAGCCGACGCGCGTCATATCCGGGATTGCCACGCGTGAAAACACTGCTGCTGTTGCCGTGGAGGCCCCGGATACCGCCGCAAAGCCAGCCGTGGCAAAAACGGTAGACACGGCAAGACCACCGGGCATCCATCCTACCCAGCGTCGGGCGGCTTCAAAGAGCCTGGAAGTCAAGCCTGCATAATAGGCCAGGAAGCCAATCAGAATAAACAGCGGAAGAACCGACAGGGGGTAGGTCACCGACTTTGAATGAGGGATGGTGCCAGCAATGGCAGCGGCTACATTCCAGTCCCGAAGTACGCAAAGTCCCAGAAATCCGGTCAATGCTGCCGCCACATAGACCCGCACCCCCAGAACCACCATGACTATCAAGCCAGCAACGCCCAGGATACCAATTTCGCTATTGCTCAATTCTGCCAGCACTTTCATTCCCTCCCGCTTGCGAGATTTCCTCTTTGGCCTGCTCTGCCACGTTCCTGGTCAGCGGCACCCCGACAGGCATCAGGTTCGGATCAACAGTCAGCCTGAGGTAGCCAGCCAGTTGAATGAACAGGCGAATCAGGAGCAGGCTGAGGGCCAGCGGTACAACCAGCTTGGCTGGCCAGGTCGGAATTTGAATATCGATGGTGCTGTCGCCGAAATTGAAGGCCCGCTGGAAGTGGGAATAGGAATACGGGATCAGCACTGCCACGATAAAAATCGCTGCCGAGGTGGCGAGTGCCTCGACCAGCCAGCTCGCACGTCCTTTCAGCCGCGAGATCAGGAGTTCCATTCGAACATGACCGCCCACGCGCTGCACATAGGCAATTGACAGTACTGCAAATCCCACCATCGAGATTTCCACGATGTCAATGTAGCCGTAAATCGGCGCGTTGAAGATGTTGCGCATAATGATCTGAACCATGCCCAGAAACATCATGGCAAAAACCAGTGAACCTGCGAAAAGATTAAACAGGTTCTCAATGGCGCCAAACACTCGGTCAAGCCACCGGATGCCCTGCCCCGCGAGATCCGTCATTCTAAACTCCCCAGCTGCAGCAAATTACGGGATACCGCCTGATCGGCATCCAGTCGATGCCGATCAGCTCATGGTTTCCAGGACTCATGCAGCACATCGGTACGGCATGGGCCCTGCCCTCAACTCAGTAAGTTGAGCCTACCGATTCAAAAATTGCCTCGATCAGGCCACGCGCGTCGAATTTATCCTGGTTCTCCTCAATCCATGCGTCGATCACCGGACGGCCGGCCCCCTTGCGGAAAACCGCAAGCTCTTCATCGGAATAGACAACCTCTGTCAATTTCTCTTTCAACATGGGTATATTGACTTTGTCAATGTCAATGTAGGCCTGAATCTGGGCATCAATCACATCCTCCTTCACATCGTCCAGGAGGGCCTTGTACTGATCAGGCAAGGCATTATAGGCATTGATCGAGAAGGCCATGGGGCATTCGGAGGTACCCGGCGAGAGGTTCGAGGTATACCACTCTGCCACTTCGTGGATGTTGTATGCCACATGACTGTAGGTAAACGGAAAGGAAGCCGCATCCATAGTACCCTGCTGAATACCGGTATAGACTTCTGTTGCGGGTAAGCTCGTAGGCGTTGCTCCAAACACCTTCATCGCTTGTGCAACACCACCACCAGCCCGTACAGTCTTGCCTTCCCAGTCCTTCAGCGTCCGGGGTGGTTCCCCGGTACCCATAAATTCATATTGCGGCAGAAACGACGAAGAATAGATCATCGCATTCCATTGTGCCAGCTCCTTCTTGACGGGGTCGCTGTTGAGTACCGTATCTCGGATTTTGCGGCTATTTTCCCACTCGCTCATGGGCAGGAAAGGCATAGTCAGAGACATCAGGGCCGGGTTCTTCTGCGGATGATAGAAGTTGCAGAACATTGCTCCTTCGAACGCGTCAATAGCCAGGCCATCGAGGTTTTCCTTTGCTTTGGAGATGGCTTCGCCATAGTGCAGCTTGATCTCCCAGTTGCCTCCCGTCTTTTCAGCCACGAGTGAAGAAAGCGCTTCTGCGCCCGCTGTAAACGCGCGCTGCTTGCCCCATAGTGATATGTTCCACTGCAATTCGGGGCCATCGACCTCCGCTGCATATGCGCC
>JAPYNK010000021.1 GCA_028285825.1 Arenicellales bacterium
TGGGATCAAGAATAAGGGGATGGGCAATGGCGCCAATTGCTCCAAGTGCTGAAAATGCCGCAAAGGACCGAGCATGACCAACCTTGCCGAGAAGCCTCGGAGCCCACCAGCAGCCAATAAAAAACCCGAAAAAATGTGCCGACCCCATAAGCCCAATGGCAGATTTCGAGAATCCATTCTCGAGACCGGACAGGGCATCAAGCGGGCCGATGGCGCCCGAACTCAATTGCAATAGGGAAATGGACAGAAACAGCGCCGCAAAGCTGATTAAGAGGCGCATCGGTGATGGCTAATCGTGGGAATTCGAGTAGAGGCGCAAGGCTTGATCAAAGGCTTCTTTTGCCTTGACCTGTTCCTGCAGATGCTTAAAGGCCTGGCCATATTGAAGCCAGGCCCATCGTGATTGAGGGCGAAGTGTTACCCGTTCTGCACCGAGTGCTCGCATTTCAAGATGCCGGCATGCCTGGCCGGCCGCATCGAGGAGCATCATGTTGAATAAGTCTCTTTGGGCAATGCTGCCTCCAATCCGATCATATTCATAGCGTATGCCGGCCAGACTCTGGAAGGCCTGATCAGGTTTTCCCTGTCGCATATTGATCAACGCGTTGGCCAGGGACATGCCGACACGATGCATGATCTGCCCCTGGGTATCGCCCGAATCAGCCCAGTGCCTGAATTGATCCATCATGCTTTTTGTGGATTGACAATCTCCGGCAGCGACGATGACCATCAAGTAGTGAAGTGAAGCAAAAACCAGATCACGGTCTTCAATACGGCGTTTCGCCGCCTCCAGCAAAACTTGCCAGCGTCCGCCAATCTCCACACCGTGTAGTTCAAGTCTCCATAGCAAGGACGCGGCATTGCACAGATCCAGATAAAAATCCGAATCCAGGTCCGAAACCAGCAGTTGATCGTGAATATCGAGGACTTGCTCATGCTCTCCTTTTTCCAAATGGAACAGGCACCGGTGCCAATGCAGGTGGAACCGGAAGTTGTTTACTGCTGACCAGTGCGGCTCCAGGTTTACGATCCAGTCAATGCCTTCCTGATGGCGTTCCTGTGATTCCATGACATGGGCAACCGCATGGACTGACCATGCATCCTGCGGATTCACTGCCACTGCTTCGCGGCCGTACCGCTCTGCCAATTCGAATTCGCCGCACTCTTCCAGGGCAAAGGCATAAAGCCCGATCACGTAATGGTAATACGGGTGTGCCTGCTCCCAAAAGGGAAGCACACGCATCAGCGAGTCCCGCATGCGCCTCGCATCTCCGCTGTAGAAATGATTGAAGTAGGCAAGCCTCAGGGCGATGCAGTCAAGCGGATAATGGAGCAGGATTTGTTCCCAGATGCTTGCGGTTTTTTCCAGATCTCCGCTACACCAGACTTCAAGCGCCTTGATGTGCATTGCTTCACGGTGACCCAGTCTGTCGAATCCATTGCCGGTTAGTGTTTCCGCCATTGCCAGAGCACGTTCGTGCAACGCCTTGAGCCCCATCATTTTTGCAAGGTACCCCTTCATGCAAAGGGCCATTGGCATACTCGGATCATCCTTCAGCAATGCCTTGAGTTTCATGCCCACATCCGGTTTGTATCCCATGAAACTCGACATCAGGTCATCGAACCGTTCGATGCTGGCTGAACTGCTGGCTGAATATTCCAGCCCCTGGCTATCCCGGTAGGTTTCCACTGAGCGTGTTGTTGAAAAAGCGGATCAGGCACGCTCCATATAACCGTCTCGCGTTTGCGGGACTTTCATATCCAGTATTGATCCGGCAATCTGGGTTCTCAGTATCTGGGCCGTGCCGCCGCCAATTGCAAACATGCGGGCATCACGGACCATGCGTTCAAGTGGACGATTGCGGGAATAGCCAGCCGCTCCAAATACCTGCAATGCATCATTCGTGACCCGAATTGCAGTCTCCGATGCGAGCACTTTGGCTTGCGCCGCCATCAGTCGATCCGGAAAACCCTCCCCGGCACTGGCCGCCGCCTGATAGACCATGGCACGCGAAGCTTCAAGCTGGATCGACATGTCTGCCAGCATCCACTGCAAGCCCTGGAACTCTGCTATGGGCCGGCCAAACTGCTCCCGCGTCCTGGCATAAGCCAGCGCTTGTTCAAAGGAACCTGCGGCGATACCGAGAGCGACTGTGGCTGCTCCAACTCGTTGCGAGTTGTAGGCATTCATCAGACTTGCAAAGCCTCTCCTCAATCCATCGGGGGTTTTCAGCATGCGATCTTCATGCACTTCCATATCCTTAAAATATATTTCGGTTTCGGGAATGCCGCGCAACCCCATGGAAGGCTCCCGACACCCGATTACCAGACCGCTGGACTCCTCTCTGAGGACAATAAATCCACCAATTCCCAGTTCTTTGCCATCTTCTACCACTCTTGCGAAAACCAGATGCAGATTGGAGATTCCACCGCCGGTTATCCAGTGTTTTTTCCCGTTTATGATGTAGCGATCGCCCTGTTTAACGGCTGTAGTTGTCATTTCTGTTGCTGCACTGCCCGCATCTGGCTCAGTAATGCAGATGGCTGGCTTGTCTCCTGCCAGTACCCGCTGTGCAGCGAGCTGCTTCTGCTCCTCGCTTCCATACTGCATGATGGCCCCAATCGCGCCCATGTTTCCTTCAACCACAATGCGTGCAGTCACACCACAGGCTTTGGCCACTTCTTCAACAACCAGCACCGCGTCAAGATAGCTCGCTCCCTGTCCACCGTAGTCCTCCGGCATGGTCATGCCCATAAAGCCATGTTCAACCAAAGCATCGACATTGTCCCACGGATAGGCTTCGCTTCGGTCAATCTCCATGGCCCGACCCCTGAATTTCTGCAATGCCAGATTCCGGGCCTGCTGGCGCAGGTCCTGTTGTTGGGCGGTGAGAGAAACCATCGATGTGCCTGTCGAATTTGAAATGGAAAACCTTTTTCCAGAAGTGCGGATATTGTATGAAGCAGACTCAGTATGCAACCCATTTTTAGTTCATTGACCCGGATATTTGCGCAGACCGGCTTCTTTTTGGCACACGGTTACCGTGAACATGACGATAGGCCACAACGATCCGGTCAATTGAAGTCAGTACTTCGATTAACGGATAACGATTCAAGCAGCCGAACTTGCACATGCTATTGGGCTTCCGTACCAAACGAGACAAGCTCCGATTCACTTGAACCTGTCAACTCGGCAAGAATGGCCCGTGCCTCATTTTCTTCGACAGGTTCAAGATCCTCGATTTCCGAGACGATTTCCAGATCAATTCGTGCCTGCGGATACACCGCCTGCATTTTCGGCAACAACACGTCACGGCAAAACCGATGCAGCCTGGATTTTACGAAATCCGCATCTTGCTCGCATACTGGCCGCATTTCCCATTCAACCCTGGCCTGCTCGGGAATCACGTTTCGGGCAATTCCGCCATTGAATCGGCCCGTGTTGATGGTTGTCCATGGGGGATCGTAAATACTGTCCTTGGGTGCTTGTTGTTCTAGCTGCTTCCCGATGCTCACCAACTCGTGAACATACTGTGCGGCATATTCGACCGCATTGACTCCCGTGCCCGGCAATGAGCCATGACCCCCTTGACCGCAAAAGTGGGTGGTGTATTC
>JAPYNK010000210.1 GCA_028285825.1 Arenicellales bacterium
GCATTATTTCATTATGGCGCGTTCCATTGAAAAAAATGAAAACGCTTGACAGCGAAAACCGCCTGTATTTCACAAAACGCGGAGGGATACGCATCAAGCGCTATCTTGACGAAATGAAAGGTGTTCCAGTCAATGATTTATGGACAGATACTGCGCCAGTCAACTCGCAATCAAAAGAGGCCACGAAATACCCCGCCCAAAAACACCTTGCCCTGCTTGAGCGGATCATCAAGGCATCCAGCAATGAAGGAGACATTGTGTTTGATCCGTTCTGCGGCTGCGCCACGACCTGTGTTGACGCCGAGCATCTGAACAGGCAGTGGATTGGCATAGACATATCCATCACTGCATACGATTTGGTGAGGGACCGATTGACTGACGAGACAGCCGATCCCGGTCACATCCTGCAATTCAAAAACAGGATTAACCTGAAAACCAGTCCGCCAAAACGCTCCGATCTGGATGTAGATTACAGAGAACAGAAATACATCTATGTTATATCTCATGCAAATTTTAAGGGAGAGTACAAGGTGGGCATTGCAAAGAACGCTCAATCAAGATTGGCTGCCTATCAAACATCCGTTCCGAAACGCGCCTACAGAATTGAATACAAGATCGAAACGCCTTATTTCCGTGAACATGAAAAACACATTCATGATGTATTTCCAAACAAGCATGAATGGGTGCAGGCGGATCTAACCAGCATCAAGACAGAAATGAAGAACTACCTGACGGAGAAATCATGAAACAACAGAAACCAGAAAAAGAACGTCCGATTTGAAAAACAAGTATCTCGATCAGGCATTTTCCACAACCCCGTTTCGGCACTTTTGTATATAATTCCCATTTTTTTTGCCGGCATCAGCTATTATGACGAGCCCTAGCCATACCTGAAAATTGAAAGAAACCAGTATTGAACAGAATCTCAGGCACTGTGTGAGTGTTAGCGGTTACGGCAAGTCAAAAACGCCTTCGGCAGGGACAACATGCGGGCATGGGCTAGCCAGTCTGAAATAGATCAAGCAGGATGGTTCTTGACATTGACGAAGCCCTCGGAAGGAACGCAAGAAACTCTTCATCCGTAGTCAAAGCGTGAGTGGAAACAATAAGACGACCCCGAGTATTGCCAAATTCGAGAGGGCATGACCATGTTCAGCGAAATCATGCGAAGACATCCCATATATGGCTTTCCACGATCAGCGATACTATCTGAAACAGGACACCGGGAGTATTGTTCGGGATCAGGCCGAGCAGTCAAGACTCATTTCTGAAATGACAAAAAACCTAAATCCCGAAACTGGTCTTGTTGTCTGGACTTTGATACTATCCGCGATTCTCCTAACGGGATGCACTGGTTCTCGGATCACAAATGTAGAATCTATCGACTCCAGCAAGGAGACTGAAGATCAATCAAGCCCATCGCTACAGCCTCTGGCCCCCCCTACTCAAATTCCAGAGATACTGCAGCGCGCAGAATTTGATCTGGGTCTGGTTCTGGAGCTCAATTTCGAATGGACGGTTCATGAAAACTCCATTTCCAGCCAGCCGGTCAGTCTCTCTGAATTATTGCTGGCCGCGCAACATCATTATAAAAACGACAACCCTCTTGAAGGCGAACGACTTGCTATTCTCGTATCAGAATTTTCAAAGCTGGCATCGGAACAACATGCCCTGAACACGGAAAACCTGCTCAATGGAAAAAATCTATACAGTCAGTGAACTGAGTCATGCGTTGCGCAACACACTCGAGTCCGGCTTCAGGTCAATCCGGGTCGAGGGAGAACTGTCAGCTGTAACCATATCTGCTGCCGGTCACTGCTACCTGTCCCTGAAAGAAGAACATTACCTGATTCGCTGCGCCTGGTTCAAAAATCGTCGTCGAGGCAATTCAATACATCCCGAAGAAGGCATGAAGGTGATTGTCGAGGGTCAGATTTCCCTCTACCAGCCACGCGGTGACCTGCAACTCATCATTCATGACATGCAGGTGTCGGGTGAAGGTGCGCTCAGACTGGCTTTTGAAAAACTCAAGCGACGGCTCAGCGCCGAAGGACTTTTTGATGCAGACAGAAAAAAGCCGATACCCGAAATACCCAAATCCATTGGTCTGATCACATCTCCGACGGGTGCCGTTCTGCATGACATGATGGCTACCATCAAAAAGCGATTCCCGGCCCTGCGTGTCATCCTGTATCCAGCCGCCGTGCAGGGAGAACAGGCCCCGGCCGACATTGTCCACATGATCGAGACTGCAAACAGAAGAAATGAGGTCGATGCCATAGTTGTAGCAAGAGGCGGAGGCTCGGCAGAAGATCTTCAAGCATTCAACGAAGAACAGGTTGCCCGGGCAATTTATGAATCCTCGATTCCCGTAATCAGTGCCGTTGGTCATCAGGTCGATGTATCCATCACCGATTTTGTCGCTGATTACTCCGCCCCGACTCCGACCGGTGCCGCTGAACAATTGACCATCGGTGGCTCCAGACTGCACGAAAAAACCGGCCACCTGTCCCTCAGGATTTCGGAACTGGCACGAAGGTATTTGCAGCAGAAACAACAAACCCTAGACTACCAAACTGCACGACTAGTCCGGCCAGATCAGCGGCTCAAGATCTGGCAACAAAAACATCAACATCTTGCTCATCAGTTAATCATGAGGATGCAGGGAGATCTCGGAGCCCGCCGCTCTCAGCTCAACGATGCTCTCTCATCACTCCGAATCCACTCACCCATATCCGGGGCTGACCTGCTACGCCAAGAAAACGAGCATGTCCAAAATACACTGCACAAGCTCATCCGGAAGAAATTCAGTGAAACCGCCAAAAAGATCGAACAGCTACAGGGTTCAATCAGGATATTAGGGCCAATGACGACTCTCGAGCGAGGATATGCCATCGTATTCGGAAAACAGGGCAGGGTCATCACTTCACCATCCCATGTCGAGACAGGCGAGGAACTCAATCTCAAAGTCGCGAAGGGGCAAATCAAGGCAACGGCAAAATAATCTTTATTCTGGTTTTTTTTGATGAGCCTGCTCGTGCATCAATTTCGCAGGTTAACCCTTCCTGCACTGCTTTGCCTTGCTCCTGTTCTGGGGTGGGCTGACCTGCCCAGGCCTCATAATTTTCCGGGAGGCATTGCTCTAGTCCCAATTGGCCTTGATGAGCGGAAACCCCAGGTGTTTTTCGGGCTTGATCCGGTACTGGTCATCCAAGACAACAGCGAATGGCTTGCCATTGTTGGCTTGCCCATGGATATCATTCCCGGTAAATACGTGTTGCGAATCGAATTTCCTGAAGATCCAGCCCCACAACGATCGATTCTGTCGTTCACGGTTTACCCGCTTCATTCAAAATACAAACAGCGATCATTTACAATGCCTGAAAAGTTCACGGCTGAACAGTTTCTGGGTCCTGAAAATCAGCAGTTGAAGGACATGTTTGGCATGCATGTTTTTGACTCGGAGCCGATCATTCCCGATTTCAGTTTCCAGCATGTGATCACGCAAGGCAGTTTTCTGCCCTATGGGCGTATACTCTCTTCAGGCGACCACCGCGACATGAAACTTGAAAATCACTCCAAGATCACTTACCTGGCTTCTGGCGGTGCCATTGCATACGCTCCAGGCAGCGGAATTGTAGAAAACATTGTAGACCGTGGCATGCACAATCAGAAAATCCTGATCCGCCATTCGGACCATTTCAGGTCTATTCTGGGATATGTGAAGAATTCACCGCTCGAAATTGGAGATCATGTTGAAGCTGGCCAGCCTATTGGTACTGCTTCGCCGGTCGATTCAAGTGGAATCAGTCGCGTTGACTGGCACTTGATGCTAAATGGTGCTGAAATCGACCCCTTGCTCTTGATTGAACCTGCTCCGCAACAGGAGTAATCCAGCCTCACTGCCGATGGCGGTGAGGGCCTTTCCTGGATGGACGTTTCCCCTGAAAGGGATTATCCCCGACCTGAAACCTGATCCTGAAGAAAGTCCCCCGCAATCGATAGGTTCTTGCCATGAATCTTGACAGATAGCGGCGATACGATTCGGGAAGCTTGTCGACCTGATTGCCATGTATCATTATTTGCGGTGGATTGCTTCCAGCCTGATGCGCGTATTTCAGTTTTATTGGCCGATTGCGATGAGCCGGGGGAGGAACGGTGGATACAGCATCAGCCAATGCCCGATTCAAGCTTGATGTCGAAATTTTGATCAAGGCCGATTCCCGTGCACGCAGGGCTGCTGGCATCAGTTGATCGATATGGGTTCCATAAAGTGCTGAAATCTCAAGACGTTCATATTCAGGAAGAAAGGACAATCTCTCGCTGACCTCGGCGGTGATGTTGCTCTTCCACTGCTTGCCGAGCCCATCCCACTTGTTCAATACTACCACCAGGGAGCGTCCCAGCTCATGGATCATTCCGGCTATGGTTACGTCCTGGGTCTGAACACCCTGACTTGCATCAATCACCAATAGAACAGCCTGGCTGATCTCAATCGCCTGGAGGGTCTTGACCACGGAAAACTTCTCGATCCGTTCATGGACCTTGGCCTTCTTGCGAATGCCTGCAGTGTCAATTAACTCGTAGTCTTCTCCCTGAACATCAATCAATGTGCGGACACAGTCTCGAGTAGTTCCGGCAACACCACTTACTATCGATCGCTTCTCTCCTGCCAGTCTATTCAATATCGTCGACTTGCCAACATTTGGGCGACCAATTATTGCAATGCTGGGCGGTCGGTTCGATTCTTCATGGCCGCCATCACTGAACACGTTTTCTGTTTGCAGCAGTTCAAGGAGTTTGGGAACCCCATTTCCGCGACGAGCGGAAATGGGGAGGGGTTCGCCAAGACCCAGCTCTGCGAAGTCAGAACCGGCAAGATTGGCCGCTATGCCTTCCGTTTTATTAACGACAAGCATTACCGAAGCCCCCGAAACACGGAGCATTTGAGCAATCTCCCGGTCCGGCATCAGCAACCCATCCTGACCATCGACCATGAACAGGACAGTATCGGCTTCGGTCAACAAGAGTTCAGCCTGGGCCTCGATTTCAGACGCATAATCCTCGTTGCCTTGAGCAATGCCCCCGGAATCCACCACCAGGAAAGGACGTTCAGCAAGTCGACAGTATCCATATTGCCGGTCACGGGTAACCCCGGGCTGGTCATCGACCAGGGCGTTTTGCGTGCGAGTCAGACGATTGAAGAGCGTCGATTTGCCAACATTGGCTCGGCCAATTAATGCAACAACCGGAAGCATAAATCCTGATATCCACTTGATCGGGTTAAGATCAGTTCCGAATGCGAATCAGTGCCAGTTCGTTTTGTGATGTGTAAACTGCTGCCGACTGGCCGTTTTCGACAATTGCAAGGACTGCACCGGAAAATAACTCCTGAGTATCGATCAACTGACCCGAAAGCGGATCAAGACTGTGCAGACGGCCTTTCGAATCACCAACAACAACACGACCATCCAGGACCACCGGAGGGCTCATGCCATGCCCACGAAACATTTGCTGCTTCCAGGCAATTTTCCCGGTCTCGATATCAAGGGCAGCCAGTTCCCCCAAATCGGAAACGACATACAAGTTCTCTTTGCCCAAAGCCATTGGCAGCCTTGAAGAATAACGAGTCTCCCAAATTGTCTCTGTCGTATTCAGGTTTATGGACTTGACATATCCGCGAAAGGCTGCGGCATAGGCAGTGGTTCCATTCAGGATTGGAGGTGAATCGACGTCGTTGATTCTTTCAATGTCATTGCGACCGCCAATGATGCCAATATCGACTTCCCAGCCCAGCCGGCCGGTTATCGAATTCCCAATCAGCAATTTGCCATTTCCCAGGCCAATCAGCATGAGGTCCTGCTCCAGTGTTGGCTGTGAGTCGCCCTGCATGGTTAATCCGGGTCGCTCTGTTTCAAGGGCCCAGAGCTGTTTACCATCATCAGCATCAAGACCGACGATGCGCCCGTCTGGAGTCCTGATTACTACAGCGTCAAGAGAGGCTGCAGGAATTGCAGAGATCTGGTATCTTACGTTACTGGTCCACACGACCTCGCCGTTATCTGCATTCAGTGCAGTAACGTCCCCGTTGACATGCCCGACTACCGCTAGACTGCCTCCAACTCCAACCGCAAAGCTGATTGACGAGTCAAGATCGACAGTCCATTCAATCCGACCTGAAGCCAGTCCGATTTTCCTGATGTTTCCAGCCGGGCTTGCCGCTATCACGCCATCACCGAAAAATGCCGGAACCAATTGCGCATACTGCCTTGGAGAATCCCCGGGGAGTTTTCGCTGCCAGAAGATATGCATTTCATCAATCCCGGAATCAGATGAGAGTTCAACCGGCTTGAAAGGCTCCTGGAATCGACCCCATACAGTCGGCTTGGGAACTTTATCCGATGAACAGGCTGATATTAGAAATGCCGCACAAAGCAGTGAAACCTTCGCTATTTTGGACTGGTTCATAGGTTGTCGAGTTTGGCTCTTACAAATTCTTGCCGATTGAAGAAGTCATTTTCGGCATCCAGGCTTGCCTGATAGGCCTTTCTGGCCAGCTCGATATCTCCATTCCGGTTACGAAGCGCATAGGCATCGCCCAATAGTTCCTGATAGCGTGCTCCAAACACATTCCCGTCTATTCCGGCTATCAGATTCAGAACCTCGTCATATTGACCAAGCGAGAGCATGGCTGCGGACAACCGCAAACGTGCGATGTGCGTAATTTTCTCGTCATTTGAGTGTTCAACCGCCCAGCGAAGTTCAGTTGCCGCCTCATCAACCCTGTCTTCTTCGATCAGCAGCCTGGTCATCAAAAGGGCTGCGAGCTGTGAATAAGCCAAAGAGGAATATTCATTTTTTAGCGTATCAAGGCTCGCCCTTGCAGAATCCGCATCCTCGCTGCTCAAAACCTGATCATACAACGAAGAAGCCGATTCCGAATTCTGGACCTGATAGTTTTGCCAGTAGTTGAAACTACCGATGCCCCCTAGTCCCAGAGCAATCGCGATCACGATCGGCTTGCCCCATTCATGCCAGAAAACCCTGGCCCGGGCCAGATCATCATCGTCAGCCAGCTTCAGCTCTTCAACTCTTGTTATGGATTTTTTCTTGATCAATGTAATCTATCAGGTTTTTCACACATTGCCCCCCGACCTCTTCAACAGGCACATTGGAGTGTGGCTTGCTCTCTCGAAGATGCTTTAACTGGACTACGCCTGATTCGGCTTCATCCTGTCCACGAATCAAGGCCAGTATGGCACCTGATTGATCCGCTTTTTTCAATTGATTCTTAAGTTTTCCCTCTCCACAATGCTCAATAACATTGAGGCCATCATTTCGAAGTTTTTCAGCAATTCGAGTTGTGACATCAGAGCTGTCGGTCAAATCAATCATGTAGGCATGAATCGGTTGCGTTTCAACTTTTTCACTCTGAAGCATGACCAACTCCATCAGTCGCTCCAAGCCCACTGCAAAACCGATCGCCGGGGTATCCTTTCCTCCCCTGTTCGCAATGAGTTTATCATATCTACCGCCCGCACAGACGGCAGATTGTGCCCCGAGCCGATCCGTTATCCACTCGAATACCGTGCCGCTATAGTAGTCCAATCCCCGAACCAGCCTCGGATTGATTCGATAGGAAATTCCTGACTGTTCAAGTGAATTGCACCATGACTCAAAATGCTCTTGCTCATCGGTTTCCATGAAATCCTGAAGTACTGGCGCGTCCTGGAGGATTGCCTGAACCTGCGGATTTTTACTGTCAAGTACACGAAGGGGGCTGGTATGCACTCTTCTCAGGCTGACTTCATCGAGATAATCCTTCTTTTCAGTCAAAAAACCACTCAGCGCCTGGCGATAAGCCGTTCTCGATCTTTCTGAGCCGAGTGTATTGATTTCCAGAGTTAGCCCCTGTATGCCTAGCTCCTTCCATATTCGCTCGCCAATCCTGATAATTTCACTGTCAATATCCGGACCTGGCCAGCCAAGTGCCTCAACCCCAAACTGGTGGAACTGACGGTATCGACCGCGTTGTGGGCGTTCGCGGCGAAACATTGGGCCCATATACCATAACCGGATCTGGCGGTTGTGTATCAAGCCATGCTGAATACAGGCACGGACCGTGCTGGCAGTCGACTCTGGCCTTAGAGTTAGACTTTCTTCGCCGGCATCTACGAAAGTGTACATTTCCTTTTCCACAATATCGGTCTGATCACCTATGGATTGGGTAAATAGTGCGGTTTTCTCGACCATAGGAGTGCGTATTTCCTGATAGCCGTATTTTTCAGAGACTTCACGCAAAACGGCTTCTACCCGATGCCAGACCGCCATCTGATCGGGAAGCAGATCATTCATACCACGAACAGACTGTATGTTCCTCATTGCATTGAATCCTGTCTGGTAGATGCCATATGGGAAATTGGGTCAGAGCCTGATTGACACGTTCAATCAAGATAGGCGCATGCTGATTCTAGGATACCGCGACCTGCTGCATTAATACACGTTGGGAGCGTTGCGTTCGATCCGCGAAATCCCCCGCCAATTGTCCGCAGGCCGCTTCAATGTCATCTCCGCGGGTCTTGCGCGTGATAACAAAAATATTTCGGCTACGCAATTCCTCGCTGAAGCGTTCAATCCGATCAGTGGTTGATCGTTTATAGCGAATGCCCGAATACGGATTAAAGGGAATCAAGTTAACCTTGCAGGCTATGTCCTGCAACAATTCCGCCAGTTGCCGGGCATGCTGCAAATCGTCATTCACATCCTGCAACATGACATATTCAAAAGTCACTCTCATGCGGTTACCCAATTTACAGTAACGGCGGCAACTGTCGAGCAATACCTTGATCGGATATTTTCGATTGAGGGGTACCAGTTGTGAGCGAAGCTCGTCATTCGGAGCATGCAGGGAAACCGCCAGCGATACCCGGCAACGCTCAGCCAGGGCATTCATACCCGGTACGTGTCCTGCGGTGCTTAGCGTTACCCTCCTTTTTGACAGGCCAAACGAGCAATCATCCATCATCAAATGCATTGCCGCGATGACATTATCCAGATTTAACAGTGGCTCTCCCATACCCATCATGACTACATTGGTAACCGGTCTCTCCTGAGAGCGAAAGATCGGGTTCGCGCTCAGTTTTGGATCCGTGCTCAAGGCCCGGTTGGCCAACATCACCTGGGAAATGATTTCACCCGCATCCAGATTGCGGTTGAAGCCCTGTCGAGCCGTTGCACAAAATGTACAGTTCAGGCTACAACCGACTTGCGAAGAGACGCACAATGTTCCTCGATCAGGTTCCGGTATGTAGACTGTTTCGATGCAGTTTCCGTCATGCAGTTTGATCAGCCACTTAACTGTTCCATCAATCGATGCCTTCTGGCTAATGATTTCAGGAAGGGCCAGTTTTGCCTTGTTTTCCAGCAACATTCTAAGCGGTTTGCCAAGGTCAGTCATTGATGAAAACGACTGAATGTCTCTCTGATAAACCCATTTCAGAAGTTGCCGTGCTCGAAAAGGTTTCTCCCCCATATTCTCGAAAAACAGCTCAAGACCGGAACGATCCAGACAAAGCAGGTTTTGTGCGGAGCCCATGGTACTCAAAATCAGCCGGAGAGATTGAATCAGCGGGTTCTCTGGCAAATCTGGGAGGTATCGAAAAAGAACGCGATTTCCTGTTGTGCCGCCTCTGGAGAATCCGAACCATGCACCGCATTCTCCTGAACATCGGTTGCAAAATCTGCCCGGACGGTTCCGGGTGCGGCATCGGCCGGGTTGGTGGCTCCCATCACCTGGCGATTTCTTGAAATGGCATCCTCGCCCTCCAATACCTGAACCATTACCGGCCCTGAAGTCATGAATTCGACCAGTTCTCCATAGAATGGGCGCTCCTTGTGAACCCGATAGAATTCTTCTGCTTGTTGCCGTGTCATGTGCAGCATTCTTGATGCCACGATTTTGAGACCAGCATCTTCAAACCGCTGGTAAATTTTGCCGATCTGGTTGCTTGCAACTGCATCGGGTTTGACTATTGAAAATGTCCGTTCAATCGCCACTTGCATCACTCCTTAAACGTAAAATCTGTTGGTTAACCATTTGCCTTGCATCGGCACAAATTGCCGATTTCATTTCTCGGGCAATTCATGCAGTAGATGAAAACAGTTTGCCGCGTAACAATGGCATTACCTGTGTAGCCATGTCGTAAATGTTGAATCGACTTTCTTCCTTGCGGTACAGGGCAAGAATCTGGGGATGATCGTTTCCAAGCAGTGCAGATTCACCGGGAGAAACTGGGCTGAAAATCTTCTTGATCCGTTCCCGCTCGGAGCGGTCAATTAGTTGTCTTTTTGAATAAGATGCCTTTCTCAGCCAGATTTTTTTCAGGAATTCGTGATCTTCTGTTGAAATTTGATTGCGCCTGCAAAAATCAAGCAGGCTTCGGCGTTCTACATGATTATATCCAGTAGTGCCAAAAGACTTGATATTTATGCGAATAGCCGGAATATCGCTACCAACATTTATTTCAACATCAGTCTTTCGGTGAGCATTTCCAATGACTTTCGGCTCAATAACTACTTCCGCCCCAGTTGCCAATCCATTCATGTGCAAGGCATTTAGGATTTTTGAAAATGCCTTTGGGTGATCCAGAATACTGTTTGCAAACAGATGTTCAACGTTGGTTCCCTGGTTGGTATTTGTCTTGTTATTCATGCTGCAATCCTAATATGGTCGTAGATGCGGCTAATCATGTCTGGAATTACTGCATTTCCCAGCTGTCTGTATCCTGCAATTCCCTTGCTGACAATATGTTTTTTTTCAAATCCCATGACCTGCTTTGCCTCGTCAATGTGCAAACGGCGTATCTGGTCATTGACCATGTAGAGACCCGTTCGACTTCCTGCACCCCCGCTATTTGCGGCCAGTGTAATGGCATGACCATTTATACTGTAAATTCGCTCACCTTGGCCACACTTGTTAATGTAGCCAATTCTCATGGGCTTAGGCTGCGGTTCGGGATTTTTTGGCCTGTCAAATACAATGTCGTTTCTGTTCAATCCCATTCCTTCTGTCATTTCATGCGGAAGAATAAAGTCCCGAAGCAACTTGAATCGCTTGACTGGCTTTGGATGGGCAAAGGAAAGAGGGGAATCCTTTTGAACCGCAACAAAGTAGCACCGTTCCCGTTTTTGAGCTATGCCGAAATTACCTGCATTCAATACAACATGATCCAGACGGTATCCGATTTTTTCAAGTGATCGGTATATCTCTCTTTTGACATGACCGTTGTCAATCGTAAGAATGGTTTTGACATTTTCAAGCAGAAGAACCATCGGCTTGTGATGTTTTGCTATGCGTACAATCTCGTAAAACAAGCGACCCCTGTCATCGTTTATTCCATCACGCTTTCCCGCTCTGCTAAAAGGCTGGCACGGAAATCCCGCACACAGTATGTCATGTTCGGGAATGTTTGAGCTTGCAACAGTGCAGATGTCTCCAGCTGGCTCGTGATTGAAGTTTCTTGCGTAGGCATCCGCAGCAGCCTTGTCAATTTCAGAAGCAAATACGCAATCCATGCCCTGCTTTTTCAGGGCAACATGAAATCCGCCTATTCCTGCAAACAAGTCTATGAAGCGGTACATACCATTTCCTCCAGCAACTCGTTGAAAACTTTTTTTCCGTGTTTTCTGTTAATCAGTTTGCGGTTATTGTATTTGAAGCAAGCCTCTCCAATGTAAAGTTTCATGTACGGCTTGGTATAGTGGTGATGTTGCCCGTAGTGTGCCCTTTTAACAAGAGACCAAAACCCTTCAATGCTGTTGGTATGAATATCCCCGTCAACATAAGTCCTGGAATGATTGATTGTCAGATGATTGCTTACGAGTTTTTCCATTTTCTTATAGCCACGGTACTCGTCAGTAATCAGGTTGGTATTCCGGGTTTCAGTTTTGGTCAGTACAAAATCGCGTAGCTGATGTTTGCTGACCTTGCCCGCAAGGACTGGCTCTGCATGGACATTACCCCCTCGTTCAACCGCACCAATAACAGGGGTTTTTTGAGTCCCGCGACCTCGCTTGCTGATACCCTTGTATCGGGGTTTGCCACCAATGTATGTTTCATCCATTTCCACAATGCCGGACAGGATGGGCATTTGATTGCCAAGCATGGCTTTCCTGATTCTTTGTGAAAGCGAATAGGCTGTCTTGACCGGCAAGTCAAGATCACGCCCCAACTGGTGGCTTGATACGCTTTTTTTTGCGTTGACCAGTATAGTCATTGCCAGAAACCATTTCTGCAAGGGTAAACGAGTTTTATGCATGATGGTATTGACAGTAACCGAAAATGACCGACGGCAGTTCTTGCAAAACCAACGTCTGCTACGATCCTTCTCATTCCGCATGATTACTTTTTTACTGTTGCAGTATGCACAGCATGGCGTTCCTTTCCAGCGTACTTGCTCAAGATAGGCAAGACAATCTGCATTTGTTGGAAATTTCTGGTATATTGTATGAATGTTCATTTTTATAATCTAATTCAATCATTAATTTAATTAGATTATAGCGCAATTTTCAAAATAGTGCAACTATTTTTGCGCCCACAGGGTGAACATTCCGAAAATAATTATACCCTATCCAGGCATGGGAAAATTGCCAGTTCCAGTTCATGGAACCGGAATCAGAAACTACATTGGATGATCTATTCGTATAGGCGGACTTTACACGGAGTGCAGTCAATTCACTCCAGCCGAATCAAAATTTGGCAGGGCCGAGGTTGGAAGTACTTCTCTTAGAAATTAGAGAGGTACGTTATATTGGCAACTGTCAGGAATTACCCGCTTTTCGGACCGGGAGCAGGCAAGTCGATCACCGATTATAATTGTTCGAAGTGCGGAAATTTCGCACCCAAAAGGGGTCTTGCGCCTCTTTCCTCTTACCCAATCCCCTGCGTTACCCTCTTCCGGGGAATTATTGAGCAATCAATATGGCAACCCGGTCGGCACTTATGGCGTCAAGGTTCAGGCAAGAACCTACATGCGATATCCATCACGAGTCAATGACTCTGTACGCCTACGCTTTCCTTTTCACATGCATAGACACCGGATCCAAGGCTTGCAATTAAGAATGCGAAGAACAACGGTTCACAACATTCAAATCGAATTTCGGTTTGACTTGACAATTCTTTCGTATACTGGTTCCATTACCTCAATCAATGGCTTGTCATGCCTCCAGAATTCCGGATAATCCCCTCCTTTCCTGATCAAGATAGCGGGGGTTACGGGTTCGTTCTGTGCATTGTCAAGTTCAGGCAGTTCGGCTCCTCTCCAAAAGGATTGAAGATCAGCATGCTTCTCGATATTGCGAGATGGAGACGGATAACGGTTGGAGTGAAATTCCATCTTATGGTCATGCGTTTCCATCTGATTGATCAGCGCATCACCCAAACCTGATTCCGCTAGAGCCTGGCGCAACCTATCAAACTGCATCCCCCGCAACTGGAACGCAAGAAACGGATCACGATCCAACATTGAAGCAAGCTTATAGTAAACCCCTGCCACATGCTTGCAAGGAGACGCATGATCCGGGCACGAGCACCTGCTATTGATATCAGAGGATTTTGATGGCAGTAGACGAAGATCTCTTGATGAAAATATTCGCTCAATACCAGATGGCATCTCATTGAGCAACAATTGCGAGAGGATGGCTGCATTGTGGGTCATGTCGAAGGTTATTTTTTCCCAATCCCTGTCGGAAAACTGTTGCAGAGATACCGAAACATTGTAGCGAGGTTCTTCAAAAACCCCAAAATAGTGATTGATGTTGCCACGTATCTTGGCCTTGACCTTGTGGCCCTTGATCGAAAATTCAAGAAGTCGACTTGCACCTGAGTATGCTCTGCCGCGCCTCAGACGCCCGATGTCCATGCATTGCTCCAAAACATCAAGAAACTTTTCTCCCCACCAGGTACGGACAGCCACCATCATGTAGCCTCCATGATGGCTTTGCGATTCAGGGAGATGAGCTGTCGAAACCGGTCATTGTCGATCTCGGTCAACCAGTTTTCATCGCTTTCAACAATGCTATCGGCCAAAGCATGCTTATCTTCGATCATCTGATCAATCTTTTCTTCAAGTGTTCCCAGTGTGATCATTTTATGTACGAATACCGATTGTTTTTGCCCAATACGATATGCCCGATCCGTTGCCTGATTTTCCACAGCCGGGTTCCACCAACGATCAAAATGAAAAACATGATTCGCCTGGGTTAGAGTGATTCCGACTCCTCCCGCCTTCAAGGAAAGGATAAATACCCCTGCCGGGGTGTTTTCGTCCTGAAAACTGTCGATCATGCGTTCCCGATTCTTGCGACTGGTTCCACCATGCAGATAATGCACTGGACAATGATGATGATCTCGTAAAAACTCTTCGAGCTGATCACCCAGTTCCGCAAACTGGGTAAATACCAGCATACTCGAAGATTCTGCAAGCGCCTCCTCAACCATTTCATTAAGACGCAAGAGCTTATGTGAACGTGCTTGGTCGAATGCACTTCCATCCTGCAAAAACTGATTTGGGTGATTGCAGATCTGCTTCAGCCTGGTCAGAGTGGAGAGCATTATCCCTTTTCGTTTTATTCCTTCGACACTTTCCAGCTGTTGCTCCACTTCCTTGACAGCAGCCTCATAGAGCAAGGCTTGCTCCCTGGTCAGACTACAGTAAACCTTTTGCTCCACTTTTGCAGGCAGATCATCAATAATGCCGGGGTCAGTCTTCATCCGCCGAAGAATAAACGGACGCACCAGTTTTTGTAATTGCTTCGTCTTGACCGGATCACGATTCCTCTGAATCGGTAGTTCATAGGTTTTCCTGAAACCGGCTTTATTTCCGAGATACCCCGGAGTCAGGAAATGGAACAGGGACCACATGTCCATAAGACGGTTTTCTACCGGAGTTCCCGTAAGAACTAGCCGGTGTGTGGACTTTAGTGAACAGATCACCCTTATTGCGCAGAATCCATTGTTTCCCGTTCGTGCAACAGCAGTGCAATTACCTGTATCGTTTTTCCAAGTCCCATGTCATCGGCAAGACATGCATTCAACCCCAGACTGTTCATGTGGGAAAGCCAGGACAAACCCTGTTTTTGATAGGGTCTTAAATCACCATCCAGGCCTCCGGGGTTATCCAGCAATTCAATGGTTTTCCTTTCCTCCAATTTTGCCAGAATATCGGAAAGCACCTCATCAAACGCAAATTCTGTCATCTCCCCATCTGCTTCCGCCATTTCCTTGAGCATGTTGTTCAGGGAAACAGGAGGCATGGTCAGGCCATCTTGAGCCTGCCAACGCTTCAGGATACCCTCCATATGACTGCTGTCCAACTCCATCCATTCACCACGAAACTTTACCAGTGATGATTTGGCATTGACCAATTCTTGCCATTCCTCCTTACTGACAGCTTGTCCGCCTATTGACAGTTCAAAACTGCATTGCACGAGAGAGTCCATCTTGAAGTAGCCAGACGCTGGTTGACCATTGCCCGATTTTCCGGATTTACCCGATGCATTGATTCGAATACGAGCCCGTTGACGACTTCTGGATGACCACCAACCGGGGAGCAGAACCCTGAAACCTGCAAAATCCAGCAGAAGCGCATCATTCTTGAGAAAGTCATAAGCTGTTTCAAGATTGATATTCATGCCAACCGGCTGAGAGGTTTCCATGCTTTCCCAGAGCATGGGGCATATACGGGCCGCTTGTGCCATTGAGACCAGCAGATGGTTCTCAAATTGACTGCCAAAGTGTTTTAGCCATTTGCTCTGCTGGGGTTTGGATAATTCCCACCACTCACCAAGACTGATTTGCAGTGAAGGATCATCATGCGCTGATACAAAGAAATCAAATCGCCATTCTTCATTTCGTTCCTCGTCCGGTTCATGCAGGCGAATTCCGAATATGAAACCAGTACTCTCTTGCTCCCTGACCCGCAGGTTTTGATGGCGATGCCCAATAACCCTGCTGTACCAGGTCTTCCAGTTATGCCAGTCATCCAGAGTAAGCATTTCCGGAGTTGTTGGTTTTCCCCTGATCACCCGTGAATCTTTTTGACCCAGATTCATCAGAGCATCAGAGGGCCAGTATCCGGAAAACTTATTGATAGTCGTAACCGCCAATCTCGAGTCAATGACCAGTTGCTCAAGTTGCTGTTCCGAAAAATGCTGGAGCAACTCCATGGCCGACAGGCACTCCAACCGGTTCGATTTTCGTCGTTTCGGTTTGGACCTATGGATCGAACGGCAAACTCCGGGCATTGACTTTGCAAACTCATGCAACGCATTTTCGTATTGTTTCGAAACCGGAGACCAGCCACTGTATATTTGAACCTTGGCACCCTTGCCGCTGGACTGAAAGCATTTGATGGTTGGCAAAAATTGATGGCGCTTGACGATACCCCCAAATGTCTGAGAATACCTACCCCAGAATTTGATATCGCCAGCCTGACAAAAATTAGAGCGGTGAAACGGTGACCGATAATGCAGTTCCTGCAGAAAAAGTAGGGGCCTAGCAGTGGCAAGACCATGGACTTCCCAGTCATGCCAGT
>JAPYNK010000211.1 GCA_028285825.1 Arenicellales bacterium
TTGCAGTTGCCTGATACTCAAGATTGCCTCCGCCAATCGTATCGAAGAATTCATCATGGGTAACGACCATCTTGGCTCCGGCTTCTCGTGGACCAGAACCGGAAACATTCAGGACGGTGATCAGCACGAACCCCTGATTCTCCCTGCTGAGTCTGGCAATCGACTGCACCCAGTCCATGACTCAGCCCCTGACCTGGTTGATGGTTTTCAGGATTTCTTCAGGCGTTGCCGGAGCATTCAGCCTCGGAAAGACCTGGTGGTCGCGAATGGAGCCGATTGCATCACGGATGGCGCACCAGGCCGAAATGGCCAGCATCAAGGGCGGTTCCCCAACTGCCTTGGACCGGTAAACTGTTGCCTCTTCATTGGGATGCTTCTCAAGTAGCCTAGCATGAAATTCAGGCGGAATATCGCCCACTGCAGGAATCTTGTAGGTGGCTGGGCCATCACTCAACAGTCTTCCCGTTGCATCCCACTTCAATTCTTCAGAGGTCAGCCATCCCAGCCCCTGAACATATCCACCTTCAACCTGGCCAATATCAATAGCCGGATTGATTGAATCCCCAACATCATGAATGATGTCGGTTCTGAGCAGGCGATATTCTCCGGTCAGGGTATCGACTGCAACTTCGGATGCCGCTGCTCCATTTGCAAAATAGTAAAAAGGCCGGCCTGATGCCGTGGTTCGGTCATAATGGATTTTCGGAGTTCGGTAGAAACCGGTTGCCGAAAGGGATACCCGGTTCAGCCATGCTTCCCTTGCAGCTTCAGCCAGGGTGAGCAATGAATCCCCGACTCGAACGCCAACTGGCGTGAACACGACCCGCTGTTCATGGATGCCATGCCGTTCGGCCAAAAACCCGATCAGACGCTCGCGGATCGTCAAGGCCGCCTCTCTGGCAGCCATGCCATTCATGTCCGTTCCTGCCGATGCGGCAGTCGGAGGAGTATTCGGCACCTTGTCAGTCCGGGTGGCCGAAATAACGACTTTTTCCGGATCGACAGCGAAGATTTCCGAGACGATCTGTGCAACCTTAATCATCAGCCCCTGACCCATTTCAGTGCCACCGTGATTGAGATGGATGCTGCCGTCAGTATAGAGGTGGATCAAGGCACCTGCTTGATTCAGGAATGTTGTGGTAAATGAAATTCCGAATTTGACCGGTGTCAGGGACAACCCCTTCTTGATCACGGAATTCCCCTGATTGAATTCCCGGATCGCCTTGCGACGGCCCTGATAGTTGCATTCGGTTTCCAGTTCGTCAATTATTTTCGGGATGTTGAAATGCTCTATTTTCTGGAAATAGGGGGTAAGCGACCTCTCCTCGGTGTTG
The DNA here is from genome assembly GCA_028285825.1 of Arenicellales bacterium. GTDB lineage: Bacteria > Pseudomonadota > Gammaproteobacteria > Arenicellales > Poriferihabitantaceae > Poriferihabitans > Poriferihabitans thioversatilis. Next base: position 1,335 of record JAPYNK010000211.1, read on the forward strand.
TAGAAGTTGACCTTTCTGATCTCCAGCGGATCCTTCTGGCAGTGATAGGCTATTTCATCAATGACGGTTTCCATGGCGATCATGCCCTGGGGTCCGCCAAAGCCGCGAAAAGCAGTGTTTGAGACGGTATGCGTTTTACAGCGAATCCCGTCAATCAGCACATTGGGCAGATAGTAGGCATTGTCGCAATGAAACATTGCCCGGTCGACAATGGCATCCGAGAGATCGGGCGAGTACCCGCACTGACCCGCCAGTCGGTACCGTATCGCCTGAATCCGCCCCGCGGCATCGAAACCGACATCATAGTCGTTTCTGAAATTATGGCGTTTGCCGGTCATGGTCATATCGTCGCGTCGACTCAGTCTACACAGGACAGCGCGCCCGGTTCGTGAGGAGAATATTGCCGCAATACAGGCCCATGCCGCGGCCTGGGTTTCCTTGCCGCCAAAACCGCCGCCCATGCGCCGGGTGACTACATTGACCTTGTTCATGGAAAGATTGAGGACTTCGGCAACCACTTTCTGGATTTCACTTGGATTCTGGGTTGAGCAGTAGACGCGCATTGATCCGTTTTCTTCCGGGACTGTCAAACTCACCTGACCTTCCAGATAAAAATGCTCCTGCCCGCCAACCCGCATAAAGCCTTCAATTCGATGGGGTGAAGCATCCAGCGCACGAGTGGCATCGCCTCTGGCCATGGTGTGGGTGGGGCGGACATGTGCCCGCTCTTCAATGGCCGCATCAAGATCAAGAAGTGCCGGGGATTCCTCGAGTTTTACCTGAGCCAGCAAAGCGGCTTTTCGAGCCAGTCTCATGCTGGTGGCAGCCACGGCGAACAAAGGTTGACCGAGATATTCGACAGTATCAATCGCAAACAGGGGGTCCCCCGCAAATACCGGGCCGATATCGGATGCCCCGGGGATATCTTCGGCGGTGATGACATCAATCACGCCTTCGGCCTTGCGTACTGCTTCAAGATCAACCTCAAGCAGGGTTCCATGAGCGACGGGGCTCATGCCAATGCAGGCATAAGACTGTTCGGTTCGGGGTAGATAATCATCGACATAGGGTGCCTCGCCACTGACATGACCCGCGGCACTGTCATGAGCCAGGGCACGACTTACCGTCAGTCTGTTTCTTGGAAATGGCGGCAAATTCATAGCTGACCGATTCTCGTGACAGGCGGGTTTTCCGATAATTCAATACGGAGTCTGTCCAGGAGATTTTTTGCGACTTCAATTCGATACGCTGCAGAAGCCCGCACATCGGTAATTGGCTGGAAATCCCGGACAAGAGCGAGTTTCGCTTGCTCGATAACTTCCGGTTCGAGAGACTGATCAAGCAATGCGGCCTCGCAGCGAATCGCTCTCTTCGGTATCGCTGCCATACCTCCAAGAGTCATGCGGATGCCCGTGGTTATTCCATCTTCCATATGGATCAAGGCGGCTAGGCAGACTGCAGAAATATCGTCGTCCATGCGTTTGCTGATCTTGCAGATTTTCAGACGGGCATTCTCGGCAGGGACCGGAAGATGCACGCAGCGGATAAATTCATTGGCCTTCAACTCGGTTTGCCTGTATCCCAGAAAGTATGTCTCAAGGGGCATCTCGCGTTGCCCTTCGATGCTTTCGAGAACACATGTGGCATTCATGGCGATCAGGACCGGCGTGATATCGGCGATGGGGGAGGCGTTGGCGATGTTCCCGCCAACAGTGCCGAGATTTCGAATCTGGCGCGAACCGAAGCGCTTGAGCAATGCCCTCAACTCGGGAAAATCATCACCCAGTTCAATGTCCAGTCTGTCCAGTGTTAACGTCGCTCCGATTTCAATCCGGGTTTCGGTCCTGTTAAAGGCACGAAGTTCCGGAACCCGTCCGAGATAGATGATTTCATGAAGGTTCCTGTGTTGCTGTGTAACTTCCAGGGCAAGATCCGTGCCGCCGGCCAGTAACCGGGCATTCGGGCAGTCATTCTTTAGTCTCGACAGTTCCCGAACACTTGTTGGGGCATGAAAGTTCGCTGGTTCCGAATCCGGTTGATCACTGATATTGGCCAGGATGTCGGATATCTTCGCTGAAGCATGATTGAACTGATCTGGTTCAGGGTCGGTCAGCGATTGCTCGGCAGCTCGAACAATCGGAAAGTAGCCGGTACATCGACAAAGGTTGCCGCTCAGGTATTCCTTGATATTTTCTTCATGATTTGTGATCCGGCCTGTTTGGGAAGTCTTGTAGAGGGAAAAAAGCGACATGACAAACCCGGGTGTGCAGAAGCCACACTGGGAACCATGCTGGTCGACCATCGCCTGTTGCACCGGGTGCAATCGATCATTGTGCTTGAGGTGTTCAACCGTGATCAACTGCCTGCCATGCAGCGATCCGAGAAAAGTGATGCAGCTGTTGAAATTTCGGTATTCAAGACCATGCTCTCCTTGCTCAACCAGTACCGCAGTGCATGCCCCGCAATCACCCGAAGCACAGCCCTCCTTGGTTCCGCGCAGATACCGGTATTCCCGTAGGTAGTCAAGCACGGTGAGGTCGGGGCGTTCCATCTGATAGGAGACGGGCGTGTTGTTAAGCAGAAACTGAATCATGGTCGGGTCGAATCATGAAATTGGTTTGGATTGGCCAAATCGCTACAGGGCAGGTTAACTGAATCTCCGGTCAGTCCATTTTTGCAAGCGGCTATCGAATCATGGGCTATGCATGCCGAGACAGAATTATTTCAAGCGCATCAAATAAATGCTGAACATCATCATCGGTATTATATACATGAGGCGTGATTCTCATGGATGTTCCTCGCACACTGACAAATACACCACGTTCCGCTAAATCCGTGGCAATACTGGTCGGGAGCATGCCCGGTGGAAACCGAAGGCCAAGGAAGTGCAAGGCCCTCAGGTGATCGGCAATATGATTGAGTTTCAGTTGTCTGGCTTGTTCTGCGATAGCTGTATTTCTTCTGGCAATGGTTGCGTAGATATTGTCAACGCCCCATTCAAGCAATTGTTCAAGAGCCCTGTTCAGCATTGGCACAAGAATGAAATTCGAGTTCTCGCCGACATCAAATCGACGTGCTCCGGCGCGATAGGTGTCCTTGTAGTCAGCAAGTCCTGCAAAATCCTCCGAATTGGACCGGCTGATCCAGTTGTATTCGAGCGGTATTCCTTCACGGTTCCTGGGAGCCACCCAGAGAAACCCCAGAGAATAGGGACCGAGCAGGAATTTGTAGCCTGCACAGACAATATAGTCAGGCCGTACTGCATCGGTAGAAAACGGCAGTGCTCCAAGAGACTGAGTCAAATCCAGTACCAGGTATGCATCGACTTCACGACAGCGTTTACCAACCTGTTCAAGATCAATCAAGCCACCATCGGTCCAGTGACAGTTAGGCAAGGCAACTACCCTTGTCTGTTCGTCGATAC